>CAYYSK010000230.1:0-5572 GCA_964474345.1 uncultured Flavobacteriaceae bacterium | reverse complement strand
TGATGCGATACCCTATAATGCCGCTATTATGCATAATGCAGGAGTTGTAGTAGCAATTAATAGCGATGATGGAGAAATGTCCCGTCGTCTAAATCAAGAAGCAGGGAAAATTGTAAAGTATGGAGGAATTTCAGAAGAAGATGCTTTAAAAATGGTCACATTGAATCCTGCAAAATTATTACATATGGACGACCACACTGGAAGTATCAAAGAAGGAAAAGATGGTGATGTAGTAGTATGGTCTGACCATCCATTGTCTATCAAAGCAAGAGCAGAAAAGACAATTATAGAAGGAACCGTATATTTTGATATAGCAAGAGATGCTCAGTTGAGAAAAGATGTAAAAGAAGAAAAGAGTACACTTACTGCGATGATGCTTGCAGAAAAGAAAAAAGGCTTAAAAACGCAGCCTGCAAAGAAAAAAGAAAAACAGCGTTTACATTGTGATACTACAGAAACGATCCATTAATATGAAATGAGTATTAATAAATTTTATCATTATCTATTTTAGAATATGATCAAATTTTTAATGCGAATTACTGAATGTGAGTAAATTTTTATTCACTTATGAATAATAAAAATTTAAAACAGATGAAAACATTAACAAAATATATGACGATAGCGTTCGTATTGATCGCTTCAATAGTGCTAGGACAACAGACGCCAGCACCAGTTCAAACAGAAGCATATACCATTGTAGGAGCAACAGCACATATAGGAAACGGAACTGTCATTAATAATTCAATAGTAATTATAGAAAATGGAAAAATCAGTGTCTGTGCAGATGCAACAACCAATAGAGTAGAACGACGAGGAATTGTGATCAATGCAGAAGGAAAACATGTATACCCTGGTTTTATAGCAACAAATACTACTTTAGGCCTTGTTGAGGTTGGAGCTGTACGCCCATCAAATGATGATGATGAAATAGGAGACATGATTCCACATATACGCTCATTAATAGCATATAATGCAGAATCTAAAGTAGTAGAAAGTATGCGACCTAATGGAGTTCTAATGGCACAAATACGTCCATTAGGAGGACGTATTTCGGGAACATCTTCTGTAGTACAACTCGATGCTTGGAATTGGGAAGATGCGACCGTAAAATCAGATGATGGTATTTATGTAAACTGGCCATCTAGTATGACTAGAGGAAGATGGTGGTTAGGTGAAGAACCAGGATTCAAAGCAAATAAGAACTATACTAAAGATATAGATGAGTTAAAAACTTTTATACATAATGCAAGAGCATATTCAAAAGGAGATGGAGATGTAAACCTACCTTTTGAAGCTATGAAAGGTGTTTTTAATGGAAGTCAACGCTTATTTATAGCAGCAAGTGATGAACGTCAAATACGAGATATCATTACATTTAAAAACGAAATGAATATCCAAAATGTAGTATTAGTAGGTGGGTATCAAGCAGACAAAGTAGCAAGTGATTTAAAAGTAAATAATATTCCAGTGATTTTACAACGTATTCAGGAATTACCCGCTATGGATGATCACGATTATGATTTACCATATAAACTACCAAAACTTCTAGCAGATGCAGGGGTTCTAGTCGCTTTAGGATATGATGGAGAGTATTGGCAAGTACGTAATCTTCCTTTTTATGCAGGGCAAGTAACTCAATTTGGAATGAGTGATGCAGATGCATTAAAACTTATCACAGAAAACCCTGCAAAAATCCTTGGATTACAGGCCAGGACAGGAACATTAGAAGTAGGGAAAGACGCTACATTATTTATAAGTGAAGGAAATGCACTAGATATGAGGGGAAATCAATTATCAAGAGCTTTTATTCAAGGTAGAGATATTAGTCTTGAAAGCCATCAAACGAAACTTTGGAAACGTTACTCTAAAAAAGTAGTAGGAGGGAAATAAAACATTTTATATATCAATGTAATTTTGTAAATTAAATATTGACATTAGGATAAAGAGTATATAGTATTCAAACTAACTTTACCTAAAGGTTAGTAAATACTGTTTATTTTTGCGTAATTGCAATGCTTTTTAAAAACCAATTAAATATATGCGAGATACTCATTACATCAGTAGTGCAATTCTAGATCTGGCTACAATTTCTACGATATTACAAGAAGATAAATTGCTGGCTCTTAGTGAAGAAAGCCGTGCTAATATTAATACTGCTAGAGCATATTTAGATACAAAAATAGAAGAGAACTCGACTCCTTTTTATGGTATAAATACCGGTTTTGGTAGTCTGTGTAATGTGGCAATAAAAAATGAACATCTCACACAATTACAAGAAAACTTAATGCGTTCTCACGCATGTGGAACAGGTGATTATGTGCCTAAGTCTATTGTAAAACTTATGTTATTGCTTAAAATTCAATCGTTGAGTTATGGTCATAGTGGTGTACATATTAATACTGTAGAGCGTCTTATAGATTTTTATAATTTAAATATTCTACCTGTTGTATATACTCAAGGATCTTTAGGAGCTAGTGGAGATCTCGCACCGTTAGCACATTTATCATTACCATTAATTGGAGAAGGTAAAGTATGGAATGGCAATGAGATCGCTTTCGCGAAAGCGATATTAAAAAAACACAACTTAAAGCCTATAACATTACAATCTAAAGAAGGATTGGCTTTACTTAATGGAACCCAGTTTATGGTGGCGTATGGATTACACACGTTATTAAAATGTCATAAACTATCATATCTAGCTGATATGATAGGTGCTATATCAATAGATGCATTCAATTGTAATTTATCACCTTTTGATTCATTAGTACATTATGTACGCCCTCATAGAGGTCAAATTAAGACGGCTGAGCGTATTCAAGAATTTCTTGCAGATAGTCAAATTGCGCAAACAGAAAAAGCCAATGTACAGGACCCATATTCTTTTAGATGTATCCCTCAGGTACACGGAGCTAGTAAAGATGCTATTTTATATGTTTCTAACACATTCAAGACAGAAATGAATAGCGTTACTGATAATCCAAATATTTTTGCTGAAGATGATAAGATAATCAGTGGTGGTAATTTTCATGGGCAACCGCTAGCTTTAGCATTAGACTTTCTAGCAATTGCAATGTCAGAACTTGGAAGTATTAGTGAGCGCCGTACCTATCAACTTATAAGTGGTCTTAGAGATTTACCTCCATTTCTAGTAGATAATCCAGGATTGAATAGCGGAATGATGATCCCTCAATATACAGCTGCTAGTATAGTAAGTCAAAATAAACAACTCTCAACACCTGCAAGTGTAGATTCTATTATTTCCTCAAATGGACAAGAGGATCATGTGAGTATGGGAGCAAATGCTGCAACCAAGCTGTATAAGGTTGTAGAAAATATAGAAACTATCCTCGCAATAGAATTTTTAAATGCTTCACAAGCATTACATTTTAGAGAACCAACAAAAACATCTACATTCTTAGAATCTATGGTTACAGCCTATAGAAAAGAAGTTCCTTTTGCGGCTGCAGATAGAATATTTTCTACAGATATTCATAAAACAAAAAAATTTATGAATTCTATACAAGTAGATCCAGAAATGTTATTTGATTAATGTATTATTCATCCATTGGATAGCTTGTTCTAATGTATTAAATACTTCAAATGGATATTCAAAGAATTGCTTTTCTACATCTGCATTTCCTTTATTAATTGGGTCTGAAGAGACTATAGCAATGGCTCTCATATTAGAGTTTTTTGCAGTGTCTATATATACAGTAGGATTTACAGAATAGGAGTGGACTCTATGAGAGATATAACCGTATGATTTCTCTTTAAAATGGTCTTTACAAAATTTAAGAAATTCTGTATTATAGTTAATGTCAAAAGTAATACCTTCTTTCATTTCAGCAATCACAATGTCATTTAATATTTTGACTTTTCCAAAGTCAAAATCAGTTTCAATGATACCCAAAATTTGTTATTGGTTAAGGGGGTTAACAACTTAATTTGATAGCTAATCTCGGTTAAAATTTGTTAATAATCAAATCAATTTTTCAGTAAATTAATAATCAGATGCATAGCTATAATAATAGCTAATGATTGTTAGTTATTTCCCGATAAAAGGTGAAAATGTAAATTAGTAATACGATAAAAAGAATAGAAAATAGCCACTAAAGAAGGTGTGTATTTGAGAAATGATATATCATATTTGAACTAATTTAACAAATAACTTTAATAATCATTGTGTCAATTATTTACAAAAATAATTAAATGTTTTTCTTTTTAAAGTACTCTTTAACCCAAGAAATCGCATTATCTAAATGTTCAAATATCATCAATTTTTTTTTGGAAAAACGTTTTTCAAACTGCACAATATCTTGTTTTGTTTTGCTATTAGTTATAACAATCATGACCAACATATTCTCAACGTCATTGATGACATTATATACCATAGGGTCAAATGAATAAGAATTTATACGATTAGAGATATAAACGTATGGTTGATTGTTGAGATCATTATTTATAAGCGTTTTTAATGATAATGCCTGATGGACTTCTAGATGAGCTCCTTCTTTAAATTTGTTAATCACATAATTCTTATAAATAGAAATTTCACATATTTCTAAATCATAATGAGATATCATAGGGATGATTTGATTAAATAAAGATCGTAATTCTATAATAGAAAAACAATATTTATATTTTTAAATATCAATTTGTAAGAGTAAACATAGTAAGAAGCTCTGTTTCTATAGAAGATGTAGGTTCTTCTAATTAAAGTGAAATCTCCATAAAATAATAAATTATCCCAACAATTCTATTCGTGAAAATGACTATTAAAATACAGATGAGATAGTTATTATTTTGATTTTCAGTTGTATGTGTGCCTAAAGATGCTAAACTGAAAATGATTGTTAAAAATATAATTATAAATACAATCATAAATCCAGAAATGAAATTTTACAGAATCTCTAGATTTGGCGCCTTATTTTCAATATGGCTGAAATTTCAAAAGAATATACCTCAAAGGCAATAATACATGTACTATTATATAAAAAATAGGAATAAATATAAACGTGATTATATTTATTCCTATTTTTTTGCAACTTTGATAGTTTCTCAGGTTGTTATTCTGATTCTGTTGGAGTTGCTTTCTCTATAGTAATAGTTAACTCATTACTTTTCTTATCCAAATCCATTAGAATTGCATCTCCTTCTGTAAGTTTGGAAGTGATTATCTCTTCTGCTAGTGCATCTTCAATATATTTTTGAATAGCTCTCTTTAATGGTCTTGCTCCATAATCTTTATCAAATCCTTTATCACTAATATAGTCTTTTGCTTTTTCTGTCAAAGTTAAGTTATATCCTAAATCTTTGATTCTAATAAATAACTTGGCAAGTTCAATATCAATAATCTTATGAATATGTTCTCTTTCAAGTGCGTTAAACACTACAACATCATCTACACGATTTAAGAATTCAGGTGCAAATGCTTTTTTAAGAGCATTTTGAATTATACTTTTTGCATTGTCATCTGCCTGTGTTTTACGAGCAGATGTTCCAAAACCAACACCTTGACCAAAATCTTTTAATTGACGAGCACCAATATTAGATGTCATAATAATAATGGTAT
>CAYYSK010000229.1:0-5692 GCA_964474345.1 uncultured Flavobacteriaceae bacterium | reverse complement strand
TTAGTGTGTCTGGAACGAGTGTTATAGAAGTCCCATGTAAGGATGTAAATACAATGGAGAGATCTTCTTTTTGACTAGAAGTTACATCTGACTTTACATTTGCAATACTCGCATTTATAAAAGCCTTGTCAACCTCTTTATCTATATATGTGATGTGTTCTGAGTGCTCTTGAAATAGGATGTCTTTAAAATCTAATTTTTCTATTTCTTGGATGATTTCTTTGTCTTGTGGAGGGACTAATTGTCCGCCGTCTACCCAATATACTTTATAACCATTATACTCAGGTGGATTGTGACTAGCAGTAAGAACAATACCACACTGGCAGTTTAAATGCTTTACAGAAAAACTAAGCTCTGGTGTAGGACGTAAATCTGAAAACAAGAAAACAGAAATTCCATTGGCTGAAAAAACATCAGCAACAACTTTTGCAAGTTCTTTACTATTATGCCTGCAATCATATGCAATGGCAACTTTTAAAGCTGTATTTGGGAATGTTTTTTTAAGATAATTAGAAATGCCTTGTGTGTTTTTTCCTAAAGTGTATTTGTTTATTCTGTTTGTACCTGGCCCCATAATACCACGCATACCACCTGTTCCAAATTCTAAATTTTTATAGAAACTATCTTCAAGTTCTTCAGGATTATAAGCAATATTATTTTTTATAGCATCTTGAGTTTCTGTATCAAATGTATCAGTTAACCAAGTATTTGCTATATCTAAAATCTCAGGTTTATGGTAAATCATTTTTAAGTATAAAGATTATATTACAAAAATACGTTTTTGTGTTAATTTTTATCAGTAATTGTTGTTTTATACTTACCATCGAAGATATTTAAAATAATCTTGATTTAAGATTTTTCTATTTTAAACCCCAGTGTTGTATTAAGACTTTGTAATGAAGTGTAAAATGATACTAAACATTAGTGTTTATAGTTGTTTTGTGATATAATAGATTTTCTAATGCATATTTAGATTAAACTCAACTCAAATACTTTTAATTCTTTTTTAATTTTTAGAATTTTTTGTGCAATGGGGCGCTATTGCTGCGTTAGATAGAAAAATAAGGGACTAGTTTGTATCGTTGTAAGCTATATAGTCTCTTTGATTTGATATCTTTCTTTATTATTAGAAGATCTTTGTATGAGTTCTCCAATAAAGCCAGCTATAAATAATTGAATTCCTATAAGCATGGCCACAAGCGCAATATAAAATTGTGGTCTATCTGTTATCAAACGACCATTGGGATTTAAAAATAATTTATCTATACCTAGATATAAAGAAAAGCCAAAACCAATAATAAACATAAGAACGCCTAATGCACCAAAAAGATGCATAGGTCTTTTTGCAAAGCTAGATAGAAACCAGATGGTTAATAAATCTAAAAAACCATTTATAAAACGCTCCATACCAAATTTTGTAGTTCCATATTTGCGAGCTTGATGTTGTACTACTTTCTCTCCTATATTCGAAAATCCAGCATTTTTTGCTAATACAGGTATATATCGATGCATTTCTCCATATACATCTATCGTTTTTATAACATCATTCTTATATGCTTTTAACCCGCAATTAAAATCATGTAATTTTAATCCACTTGTTTTACGTGCAGCGGCGTTAAAAAGCTTACTAGGTAAATTTTTTGCAATAACAGAGTCATAACGTTTCTTTTTCCACCCAGAAACTAGGTCATATCCTTCTTCTGTAATCATTTTGTATAGCTCAGGAATTTCTTCGGGATTATCTTGTAGGTCTGCATCCATGGTAATGATGACATCTCCTTTTGCTACAGCAAACCCTGCGTGTAGCGCTTGTGACTTCCCGTAATTTTTACTAAACCTAATAGCTTTTACTTGAGTATGCTTTCGCGAAAGCAAACTGATCACATCCCATGATTTGTCGGTACTACCATCATCTATAAACAGGATTTCATAGGAAAAACCATTGGCTTCCAGAACTTCTGAAAGCCAATGATGTAATTCTTTAAGTGATTCTTGCTCATTGAGCAAGGGGATAACAACAGATAGTTGCATTTAGTCTTCTTTTTTCTTTTTCATTGTTAAAGCGGCAATTAAGCCTATAACAGATAAAAATATTAGAGTAAAAGCATATCTAGTCAGTGTGCTTCCTAAAGAATTTTGATCTTCTTTAGCAGCGTCTTCGAGTGCTTTTTGAATATCAGCCTCAGGAGTGCCGAATCTTTTCATCATGGCTTCAGCTTGTTCTATGCCTTGTTCTTTTAAAAATTCTGCTGTTTCTGGGTCTATAAAGTTAAATAAAACATATAAGAATAATGTAGGAATTAATAATCCAATAGCTACAGGAATAAAGTATGCAGTAAATGCTTCTTTAAAACTTAAATATCCTTCATTTATTTTTTTAGCCTTAGCAGTTGAAATAAAACCTAGTACAATTAACCCTAATAAAACTAGAAGCCCTATTGAGAAACTTCCTAATAAACTAGCATCTATTACATATAATATTACATATATTAATGTTAATGAAATTCCAGCTATAAGTCCATAATTTAACGATGATGATTTCATTGATTTGCTCATTTCTTTTCAGTGTTGGTTATAGTCTAGTTAGTATGCAAAGATACCAAAACGTTACGTTGTAATGATAAAAATAAGAAATAGTACTTTTCTGATTATATTTTTATATTTTTATAGTTGTAAATAGTTAATTTATATGTAAATTTGCACCTCGAAAAATCGAGATTAATAAAGAGTTACGAGATGAAACAAGGTATACACCCAGAGAATTATAGATTAGTTGCATTTAAAGACATGTCAAACGATGACGTTTTTTTAACAAAATCTGCTGCCGAAACTAAAGAAACACTTGAAGTTGATGGAACAGAATATCCTCTTATCAAATTAGAAATCTCTAGAACTTCTCATCCATACTATACTGGAAAAGCAAAATTAGTAGATACAGCTGGACGTATAGATAAATTTAAAAACAAATACGCTAAGTTTAAAAAATAAGCTGACGTATCAATTATATAATAAAAGCCTTTCAATATAATGGAAGGCTTTTTAGGTTGATATAATACTTAGGTATTATTATTAAATTTTATTATGCATAAGTGATTATCTTCCTATTCTAGGTTAGTACCTTTGATTTATAATAAATTATATTTTTATGTCACAAATAATCGAAGCACTGCAATGGCGATATGCCACAAAGAAATTTGACTCAAATCGTATACTTCCAGATCATAAGATAACTGTTTTAAAAGAGGCTTTTAATCTTACAGCTTCTAGTTTTGGCTTACAGCCTGTTCGTTTGTTAATTATACATGACAAAAAAATACAAGATAAATTAGTTGCATTGTCTATGGATCAACAACAAGTAACTGATGCATCACATGTACTTGTATTTTGTATAGAAAAGAATATAGATAAGTCATATATAGAGACTTATTTTAAAAATGTCCAAACAACCAGAAATACATCTGATGAAATTTTACAACCTTTTAGAGAATATCTTTATGGGCATTTTGAAAATGAAACTTCAGATAATATTATAAATTGGGCTACAAAACAAGCATATCTAGCCATGGGGAATTTGCTTACGATATGTGCTTTAGAGCAGATAGATGCGTGTCCTATGGAAGGTTTTGATCCTTTAGGATATGATACTTTATTAGAATTGCCTAGTAAAGGTCTTTCTTCAGTATTAGTAATGCCTATAGGTTACCGTGCTGAAGACGATATGTTTGCTGGATTTAAAAAAGTACGAAAAACATTAAAGGATACAATTATAGATATTTAAGAAAGATTGACAATATTTTGGCAAGATTGTTGTTGTTTCTGGGGTGAAACACTTTAAAAAGAATAGTTTCGACTTGTGCTCTTTTTTGCACATTGCTTATAAATTTTTAAATTTGTAATTGTTATTAAGATATGATGAAGCGTTCTATATATATCCTTTTTCTAGTTTTTACTACAATCTGTCAAGCACAGGATGCAACTTGGCTCACAGATTTTGATCAAGCAAAAAAAGAAGCAAAAAAATCTAACAAACCTATACTTATGTATTTTACAGGAAGTGATTGGTGTGGCCCTTGTAAATTGTTGAAAAAAGACTTTTGGCAAAACCCAGAATTTATAAAACAATCTAATGATTTTGTTTTATTGGAAGTAGATGTTCCTTTTAGACAAGATATTCTTGATCCAGAACATTTTAAGAGAAATAAAGAACTTCAGAAAAAATACAATAAAGAAGGAGCGTTTCCTACATTATTAGCAATTGATAAAAATGGAAAAGTACGAGAGAGTATTTCTGCTTATAGTATGTTAAGAGATACTAGTGGATATTTTGCCTTTCTAGATAAAGCTCGTGCAATTAGATAATAATAAACTTCTTTATTAAAATTATTTTACTCCTATATTTATTAATTTAATTACTAGATTAGGACCTAGAGAAGATCTTTTCTCTTTTGAACACTCTTTATACTCTAAAACATATCTAGAGATTAAAACAA
The DNA here is from genome assembly GCA_964474345.1 of uncultured Flavobacteriaceae bacterium. GTDB lineage: Bacteria > Bacteroidota > Bacteroidia > Flavobacteriales > Flavobacteriaceae > Dokdonia. Next base: position 1,202 of record CAYYSK010000229.1, on the reverse strand, counting down.
TTTTTTTATGATCACTTTATGGACATACTCTAAATAGTTCTGGATGTTCAGTTGCAATTTGTATCTAAGAATTTCTGCCTATAGATTTTTGAGTTAATTCATAAGCAATACCTTTTCAGACTTACTAGTATCTTTATCAAATACTAGTACTCAAATTATCTATTAGAAAATCTATTACATCACAAAACCACTGCAAGCACTATCACTACGCTATATTTTTCACTTTAACCATAGCGATGCTATGCTAAAAGCAAGAAAAAACTAGTGTTTATTGTCGTTTTGCACTTCATTACGAAGTTCTAATGCATAATTCGGGTTTAATTAATTCTTGATGTTTTGTAAGTAAAACAGTATGTTGCTTTTCTATTACTAGATGAACGCTGTCATTTTCAAAAGCTTTATGAGCATTAACCATTTGTTTGTGATTATCTTTCATGACATCGTGTTCAATGGTCATTGCTTCATGAGCTTTTTCGATTGTTGTGTGCATCGCAACTAGTTCTTTGTGTTCAGTGTTTCTGCAGGATTTTGTTTGCAAGAAATTACAATGAATATTACTACAAAAATTAGTAGATATTTCATGAATATATTATAATATAATTTATTTAGTTAAAGAAATAGAATTATAGCAACAATTCGTTTTGAATTGATGAAAAATGATTAATTTTATACTTTAGATAAGATATATATTGCAACAACCTTTAATTAAACATATAACTACCTTTTTGTTTTTGGTTGCTTTCCTTATTCCAAGGATTGTAGATATACACGTATTTGACCATCTTTCAGACGAAGATGAACCTATTTCTTGTGAACTCTGTGATAGTATATCACATATGCAAGAATTTGACTTGTATTTTGACTTTGTAACTTATGATGATGATCAAATTTTAAACAGACCTAGTCTATTTGTTATTCACACGTATTATAACAGTCCTATTGCAAAAATTGCTACTCCGACTACAATATACAATAAGCCTCCTCCTTGCGCATTGTTAGGATAATTATGGATTTTTATTAATGTTTATTCTTTCAGATTAACTACAGTTAGCGTATTTATCAGTTCGATATAGTAGATTTTGTATATATGATCTATCTATTATAGAATTTTACTTAAATAATACTCATCTATTCTTATCCTTTATTCTATTTACCTAGAGAATCTACGTTCTCTAGAACATTTTTTATTGGCGCCGCCAAAG
>CAYYSK010000228.1:0-5712 GCA_964474345.1 uncultured Flavobacteriaceae bacterium | reverse complement strand
CAATGATCCCTGTAAATAGAGCATCTTATCTTGATGATGATCATATAGTATTTGGTATTGTAGTAAATGGAGATGCACGTGCATATCCTAAAAGAATCCTTGCTTGGCATGAAATGTTTGTAGATGAAGTAGGCGGTATTCCAGTTACTGGAGTGTATTGTACATTATGTGGGACTGTCATTCTTTATAAGAGTGAAGTAAACGGAACCGTGCATCAAATGGGAACTAGCGGATTCTTATATAGATCCAATAAATTGATGTATGATAAAGCGACACAATCCCTATGGAGTACATTAGAAGGAAAACCAGTCGTGGGACCTCTAGTAGGTAAAGGAATACAGATGGACTATCTAAGTGTAGTAACAACTACTTGGGGAGAATGGAAAAAACGTCATCCAGATACAGACGTTCTTTCTTTACGTACAGGATATCAAAGGGATTATGGAGAAGGAGTAGCATATCAAACATATTTTGCAGATGATGAGTTAATGTTTAATGTTCCTTCTGTAGATGAGAAATTAAAAAATAAACAATCTATACTAGCTATACGACTTCCTGAATATCCAGAACAACCACTCGCAATTTCTGTGAAATATTTAAAGAAAAACCCTATATATCAATCTACGATAGGAGATACAAGGTTTGTTGTGTTTACTGATAAAACAGGAGCAAATAGAGTATATAATGCCACCAATCTCAATTTTAAAAAATACGATCAAAAATTCACTGCAACAGATGCTAGAGGCGGAGTATGGACAGTGTATGAAGATCGTTTGGAGAATACTTCAGGAGAAATAAGAACTAGAATACACACGTTTAATGCCTTTTGGTTTGGATGGCAAGCTGCATATCCAGAAACAAAGTTAGTGAAGTAAGTATTCAGTAATTTTCCTTAAATAATTACGTAATTTTGTATTCTATTTTTAAATATGATTATATGCTTTCGCGAAAGCATATAAAAGAAATATAAATTAAAAAAGAGTTCTCGGATTAGTGTGAATTCAATAACTAAAATGTGATCTCCGCCCCCATGGAGAATAGTATGAAAACAGTAGTTGTAGGTCTTAGTGGTGGTGTAGATAGTAGTGTTACTGCCTATTTATTAAAAGAACAAGGATATCAAGTGATCGGTCTTTTTATGAAAAACTGGCATGATGATTCTGTAACTATATCTGACGAATGTCCATGGCTAGATGACAGTAATGATGCTATGCTTGTTGCAGATAAACTAGGTATTCCATTTCAAACAGTAGATCTTAGTGAAGAATATAAAGAACGTATAGTAAACTATATGTTTAAAGAATATGAGATGGGGCGCACGCCTAATCCAGATGTATTATGTAATAGAGAAATTAAGTTTGATGTCTTTATGAAGATAGCATTGAGCTTAGGTGCAGATTATGTAGCTACTGGTCATTATTGTCAAAAAACTACTATAGAAAAAGACGGAAAAGAAGTACATCAATTACTAGCTGGAGCCGATGGGAATAAAGATCAATCCTATTTTTTATGTCAATTGTCACAAGCACAATTAGCCAAAACATTATTCCCTATAGGACACCTTCAAAAACCAGAAGTACGAGAGATTGCACTTACTCAAGATTTAGTTACTGCTGGTAAAAAAGACTCCCAAGGACTCTGTTTTATAGGTAAAGTACGCCTTCCAGATTTTTTACAACAACAATTAAGACCTAAAGAAGGAGTGATTGTAGAGATTCCAGAGAGTGTTGTTCCCGAAATAAAGAATAGAGATGTGGCTAGTAACGCTTTTGCAAAAGCTGACTTACCACTTCTTGCAGAAAAACCAATATATCAAGTTTCCGACGGGAAAGTAGTTGCAAAACATCAAGGGGCTCATTATTTTACAAAAGGACAACGTAAAGGACTTGCTGTTGGAGGCACTGTCGAACCTCTATTTGTAATAGAGACAGATGTAAAAGAAAATGTTATTTATACAGGACAAGGAAAAAGCCATCCTGGATTATATCGTAAAGGGCTTTTTGTAAGAGAAGAAGAAATACACTGGATACGAGAAGATCTGACACTGGCTATTGATAATACAATGGATGTGGAAGCACGTATACGTTATAGACAGCCTTTAGAAAAAGCAACATTATATCGTGTAGAAGGTGGAATGTATGTGATTTTTGACAATCCGCAAACGGCTATTGCTGAAGGACAATTTGTTGCTTGGTATCATGGAGAAGAATGTTTAGGTTCGGGAGTTATTTCGTAACTTTAGAAAAAACTGCAATTATGAAAAGAATTCTACTAGCGGTATTCCTACTACTGCCATTTATAACATTTTCTCAAGAAGACGCTTGGGTGTTTTTTACAGATAAAGAGAATGTAGCAACAAGCATAGCAAACCCTTTAACGATTCTTACTCAAGAAGCGATAGATCGTAAGACTACACACGGAGTAGCTATAGACGAGAGAGATGTGCCTGTAAACGAATCCTATATAACACAAGTAAAACAACAATCTGGCATTACTGTATTAGCTAAATCAAAATGGATGAATTGTATCCATGTAAGAGGATCACAAAGTAATATAGATGCATTAGAAGCATTACAGTTTGTGAGTAGTATAGAGTTTGCAGATGATAGCTTAACGAGTTTTGCACCAGATTTTGAAAACTCTAAAAATGAAGAAGTATCTCCTCAACAGCGTATAAATTATAATTATGGCGCTACAGAAAATCAAGTAACTATGCTTGCTGCAGATTTTTTACATGAACAAGATTTTACTGGAGGCGGTATGATTGTCGCAGTATTAGATTCTGGTTTTCCAGGCGTAGATACCAATGCAGGTTTTGCACGTGTACGTGATGAAGGACGATTACTGGATGGTTATGATTTTGTAGATCGTGCTGACAATGAGTTTGCATTTACAGGAAGTAGCCATGGAACTCGTACCGCTAGTGATATTGCTGGATTTATACAAGATCAATTTGTAGGTACCGCACCAGATGTATCCTTATATTGCTTTCGTACAGAAGATGTTGCAAGTGAAAATCCAGTGGAAGAGTCGTATTGGGTAGAAGCAGCTGAACGAGCAGATAGTTTAGGGGTTGATGTGATTAATACATCCTTAGGATATCGCAATTATGATAATCCTGCATATAGTTATAGTTATGCTGATATGGATGGGCAAACAGCATTTATATCTAGAGGAGCCAATATAGCTTTTGAAAAAGGAATGTTACTAGTAACAAGTGCTGGTAATTCTGGTACAGGTATGATTGCTGCGCCAGCAGATGCTCCTGGAGTACTTACCGTAGGTGCAGTAGATAGTAACGGCAACTATGTAAATTTTAGTAGTATAGGCCCTTCTAGTGATGGTCGTATAAAGCCAGATGTTATGGCAAAAGGACAAAATAGCGCTGTTATAACTACAGATGGAACTATTACAACAAGTAACGGGACAAGTTTTAGCTCTCCTATTATGGCTGGAGCTGTAACTTGTTTTTGGCAGGCTTTTCCAAATCGCACTAATGAAGAAATTATGCAGTTGGTAAGAGAGTCGGCGCATTTATTTGACACTCCTACTGCACAAATGGGATATGGAATCCCTAATTTTGAGGATGCGTATACGAATGTCTTGAGTGTAGAAGAGTCTGCTTTCACAAAAGCGTATATACTTTCACCTAATCCTACTAAGAATGTATTTCAAGTTCAGTTTCCAGAAGGAATTTCAAGAGCTCATATTACTGTATATGATATGTTAGGAAAACAAGTGATTCAGACAAATGTAACAACTACTGATAATGTAGTGATTATAGATAGATTAACTACGGGTGTGTATATAGTTCAGATACAAGATGACGCACTTTCTACAACACAAAAGCTGATTAAACAATAGTGGGAAAAATCACAGAATTATTTGATATACAATACCCGTTAATACAAGGGGGAATGATTTGGAATAGTGGATGGCGACTTGCAAGTGCTGTAAGTAATGCAGGAGGATTAGGGCTCATAGGAGCTGCTTCTATGTATCCAGAAGTACTTGTAGAACATGTTGAGAAATGTAAAAAGGCAACTGATAAACCTTTCGGAGTAAACATTCCAATGCTCTATCCGAATATCGAAGAGCATATGAAAACTATTGTTGATTATAAGGTGCCTATCGTTTTTACAAGTGCAGGAAACCCAAAACTATGGACCTCACATCTTAAAAAACATAATATCAAAGTAGTTCACGTAGTAAGTAGTGTCAAGTTTGCACTTAAAGCGCAAGATGCGGGTGTAGATGCGGTGGTAGCAGAAGGTTTTGAAGCTGGAGGTCATAATGGGCGTGAAGAAACAACAACGTTTACATTAATTCCTATGGTAAAAGAGAAACTTGATATTCCTTTGATTGCCGCTGGCGGAATAGGAACGGGGAGAGGTATGCTTGCAGCGATGGTGCTTGGTGCTGATGGTGTACAAGTAGGAAGTCGTTTTGCTGCGAGTGAAGAATCGAGTGCACATCAATTATTTAAACAAGCAATTGTAGATGCTAAAGAAGGGGATACAGTATTGACACTTAAAGAACTGGCTCCTGTACGTTTAATAAAGAATACATTCTATAATCAACTTGCTGAATTATACCAAACATCACCTACGCCAGAACAATTAAAAGAATTATTAGGGAGAGCAAGAGCAAAACGAGGTATGTTTGAAGGAGATTTGGAAGATGGGGAATTAGAGATTGGACAGATTTCAGGATTGATACATGATATAAAACCTGCAGGTCAAATAGTTTCTGAAATGATTACTGAATATAATCAAACAAAAACTGAACTTACTATGGTACCTAATTTATAATCTATGGTAAAAGGCTACATAAAAACAGTACACCCAGTACTTCCTGTAAGAGATGTAGTAGCTTCATTGCGATATTACGTAGAGAAATTGGGATTTCAAATAGCTTTTGCCGATGATCAACATAATCCTATGTATGCTGGTGTTACTCGTGATAGTATAGAGATTCATTTGCAATGGCATGATGCATCTAATTGGGCCCAGATGAATGCTTCTTCTTTACGCTTTGTTATACGAGATATAGAAGCTTTATATGAAGAATATAAAACCAAAAATGTTTTTCATGAACAAACTTCCTTAAAAGAAACTACCTGGGGTACTCGTGAGTTTGCTTTCTTCGATCCAGATAGGAATGGACTGACGTTTTATGTAGATGTGTGAAATAATCTTAAAATTAAAGAAGCCTGTTATATAATAGCTTTCTTTAATTTTAAAATTATTAGTAGACACTATCAGTTATTGTCTTTTTTATAGACACTTTTTAGTGTTTCTTTTCCTTTCTGTAATTTTTCTTTTCCATTTTGTAATGACGAGGTAAGTGCATTTAATTTTTCTTCAGCTTTTGCAATTTTCGCTTCTTTTTCAGCTATTTCTTCAGGAGTTAATGCATCGTCTCCTTCTTTTTCTTTTAACTTTGCTAATCTTTCTTTAGCTGCGGCAATTTTTGCTCTTCCTTTAGAAATTTTTGCTTCTTCTTTAGAGAACATTTTTTCTTTTTCTTTTACATTGCTTTTTGCCTCTTCAGCTCGTGCTAATCCAAAAGCCTTACCAGTTAATCCATCTTTATTTTTACCGTAAGCATTGCCTTTATTTTTGATTTCTTTGGCTTTGTCTTTACCTTTTTGTTTTGCTTCTTCGGCTTTGTCTTTACCTTTTTGCTTTACTTCTTCGGCTTTGTCTTTAC
>CAYYSK010000227.1:0-5721 GCA_964474345.1 uncultured Flavobacteriaceae bacterium | reverse complement strand
TAATGAAGTGCAAAACGACACTAAACACTAGTGTTTTCTTGCTTTTAGCATAGCACTGCGTAGCCTGTCCTCACGAAGGTGGGGAGTTAAAGTAAAAAATACAACGTAGTGATAGTGCTTGCAGTGGTTTTGTGATGTAATAGATTTTCTAATGCATAATTCGGGTTAAATAGAATACTATGTTTTAATAACGATATATTTTTAGATACATAAGCCATATTCATCACTAAAAAAAAACGACTACCATTAGGTAGCCGCTTTTATATATTGTATGCTATTTTATGAGTCTTTATTCTCCTCCTTCAGTTTCTAAATTTTTCATTTCTTCTTCAATCATTGTATAGAATTGATCGATTTTTGGTAATACATAAATTTTTGTCCTTCTATTGGTCGATTTGTTTTCAGGAGTATCATTAGGTACTAATGGAACAAACTCACTTCTACCTGCTGCAATCAACTGTGCTGGATTTGCTCCTAAATCTACAAGTGCACGTACAATCGCTGTAGCTCGTTTTGCACTTAAGTCCCAATTATCAAGTAATACACCACTTTTATATGGTACATTATCAGTATGACCTTCTACAAGAGCTTCAAAATCTGGCTTGCCATTGATCACAGTAGCTACTTTACCAAGAATTTCTTTTGCTCTATTTGTAATCTTATAACTACCTGTTTTAAAAAGTACTTTATCAGATAATGAAATGAATACAACACCTTTCTCAACGTTGACTTCAATATCTTGATCGTTAATTCCAACTTCTTTTTTAAGACTTGTAACAAGAGCTAGTGTAACACTATCTTTTTTGGTAAGTGCATCTTGAAGTCTATTAATTTTCAAATCTTTTTCTTTAAGACTCTCTAAAGATTTTTCAAGATTAGTAGCTCCTTGTTGCGTAAGAACTGTTAGATCTTTTGAACTTTGAATAAGTTCATTTTTATCTTTTTTTAATTCGGCGAGACGTTCTTCTAGAGAAGTAACACGCGATGTTGCACTTGCTTTCTCTTCCAAACATGAATTTAGTTTTACTGTAGCTGAGTTGAGTAAATCCTGTGTTTCTTGTTGTCTTGCCTCAAGAGCGGCATATTCTTTTTTAGACACACAAGAAGCAAGTAATAATAAACAAGCGCTACTTGCTAATAATATACGTTTCATATTCTATGGATTATTTTCGGATTATATTCAAAAATACCAAAAACGAAAATGTTAAAATAGCGATTAACAGTTTTTTATCGTTTTTATAAAAGATCCCTATATGACTTCTTGTTTTTTATGAAATATTGAAAAACAATAGAATTTATCTGATAATAATTAGAATGTTGATGTAATAGCCTTCTTTTTTTAAGAAGGTTAGGGAAATGATAATAAAAACTAAAATGGGCTTTTATGATTGCCCAAACATGTTTTAGTTTTCCCTCAAATAAGAATTTGATACCTGCAATACCATCTAATATAAGACGGAATAAAATGCGCAGTATGTATTTTGATCCAGGACTATTTTTTACGATAATAAACAATGTATTCCTGAAATTGTAAAATGTCTTTTTAGGATTTGCGACCGCTAGTGTTGCTCCTCCTAAATGGAATACTTCACTATTACCTACAGCGACTATACGATGCCCTTTGTTTTTTATACGCCAACATAAATCTATCTCTTCTTGATGAGCAAAAAAATCTTCATCAAGACCATTAACTTCCCAATATCTCTCTGATCGTATAAAAAGGCAAGCTCCACTAGCCCATAAGACATCAACGGTATCGTTATATTGGCCAGTATCTTCTTCACAGGTATCAAAAATCCTACCTCTACAATAAGGATATCCAAGTGCATCTATATATCCGCCAGCACCACCTGCGTATTCAAAATGTGTTGGACGTTTTAAATCTTTAATCTTAGGTTGTGCAGCAGCAACTGTAGGTGAAGATTCAAATACAGAAAGCATAGGTTCTAACCACCCTTTTTTTACTTCTACATCACTATTAAGCAGTACATATAGATCAGCATCTATATGACGTAATGCGTCATTATATCCTTTTGCATAACCACCGTTTTCTTTATTTTGAATAATAATAACATCATTTGGTAATTGTTCTTTACAATACGTTACAGAAGTATCTGTAGAAGCATTATCTGCTACATAAATTGTTGCAAGATGAGAGCTGTGCATTACAACATTTCCTAAAAAACGTTCTAGTAATTCACGACCATTCCAATTCAATATGACAATTGCTGTTTTCACTCTGCAAATAAAAGGGTTTTACGCTTTCGCGAAAGCATACAATGTATCATTTTATTATATAAATAGGTAATTCTTTAAGGAACTGATATTTCTTTTCTTCAAAATCCATCATACAATAGTAGTGATGGAGACCATTTGTGACCATTAACAACTCTCCTTTTAACTCTAGATTATATCTAGCTATTTGATCAAAAGTAGCTTGCGTAATTTTTACTTTTGGGCGTTTGCACTCTACAACCAAAAAAATACTTCCATCAGAATTGAAGACGACAATATCATATCGTTTTTTTGTATCATAAATTTTAATTTCTTTTTCTACGTTAATTAAGCTTGTAGGATATCTTTTTGTTTTAATAAGGAATTGTAATACATGTTGTCGTACCCATTCTTCAGGAGTTAGATGTACAAATTTTTTACGAATAGGGTCAAAAATATACGGTTTGTTTTCGCTATTTTTGAGTCGAAAGTCATATGCTGGAAATTCTAATGCTTGCATGTTTGCAAATTACTATTTCTAGAACAAATACCCACTAGTGCAAAACGCAAAAAAAATACTATCTGACCTTAAAAAAGAAGATATACAACCTATTTACTTTTTGAGTGGGGAAGAACCTTATTTTATAGATCAAATAGCCGATTATATAGAAGCCAATATACTAGATGAATCTGAAAAAGGATTTAATCAAATGGTATTATACGGACGTGATGTGACTATAGATGATATTGTAAGTAATGCAAAACGATATCCTATGATGGCAGATCGTCAGGTAGTCATTGTAAAGGAAGCCCAAGAACTTTCGCGTACAATAGACAAACTATCTTCCTATGTAGAAAACCCACAACCTTCAACAGTACTTGTAGTGTGTTACAAGTATAAAAAATTGGATAAAAGAAAAGGACTTGCCAAAGCACTTAAGAAAAATGGTGTGCATTATGAAAGTAAGAAATTGTATGAGAATCAAGTAGGGGATTGGTTACGAGATGTGCTCGCAAAAGAAGACTATAAAATTAACCCTAAAGCTTCTCAAATTCTTGTAGAATATTTAGGAACCGATCTTAGTAAAGTCCGTAATGAACTTACTAAATTGATGCTTATCCTTCCTAAAGGAAGTGAGATCACTCCAGAGGCTATTGAAGAAAATATAGGAATCAGTAAAGACTTTAATAATTTTGAATTACGTAAGGCAGTAGGAGAACGAAATATTGTAAAAGCACAACGCATTAGTTTATACTTTACGCAAAACCCTAAGGACAACCCTTTAGTATTAACAATATCCTCTCTGTATGGTTTTTTCTCTAATCTATTAAAGTATCATGGATTACCTCAAAAGGATAAGAGTACTGTCGCTAAAGTTTTAGGAATAAACCCTTATTTTGTTGGAGAATACACGACAGCAGCGCGTCATTATCCTATGAAACGCGTAAGTGCAGCCATTGCCTTATTGCGAGAAGCAGACGTAAAAAGTAAAGGAGTTGGAGCTAGTGCTTTTGCAACACCAGATTTACTTAAAGAATTACTTGTTAAGATTATGGGGTGATCTAATTGATGTAATAATGAACAATTATGTGTAAAATCATCATTACCAGAATCTTCATATATAGTAAAACTTGAACCCGAATTTTGCATTAGAACTTCGAAATGAAGTGCAAAACAACAATAAACACTAGTGTTTTCTTGCTTTTAGCATAGCACTGCGTAGCCTGTCCTCACGAAGGTGGGGAGTTAAAGTGAAAAATACAGCGTAGTGATAATGCTTGCAGTGGTTTTGTGATGTAATAGATTTTCTAATGCATAATTCGGGTTGAATTGTATTTTATTTCTAAAATTGTAGTTCTAGAAACTATTAATGAATATGAAGTTATTTGTGTAGACTCTATTCCGTCACTGTCAGAAGAAGGTAAAGTAATACTATTGGTAGAAAGTGTACTATCATCTAGAGCGTCGGTATCCTCAATACTTATAAATGGTGTAAATTCTAAATCAAAACTTCCTTGATCATTTACATATAATGGAAAGATGTCATTAGATAAATCTAAGTCACTATTTATATCTCCTTCATTATAACTATTATTCATATAGTTAAGTTCATCAATACGTATAGCACCTAAAGAAGATGTGTGATGAAGTTTCTGTTGTGCTAAAGTAGCACCTATCCCAACGTTTCCATGTTGAGTAAATACACTGCTACACACTAAGAGTAGGTAAAGTGTTCTCATTATTGTAAATATTTATGATTGGAATGTCATAAATTTAATCTAAAGAATTCTTCGACGCTCTGCGTCGGGGTTTAACTGAAAAGTATGAAAAACAGAAGGTTTTTCATGACACTTTGAAAAAGTGTACATTCGAAAAAAGGAGAGCATATTTTCAAAATGCATAATAAGACATTATTGTTGTATCACCTAGTTTTTCCTTTAAAGTATAGGAAATCCGTGATAACAGATGAGGTAGGAGAAGGTTTGAAGCAAATATGTCTTGATATTTCAGATCGTTATGAAGTACATTTTATAGAAATAGAATTTGAACCAGATCATGTTCATTTTTTAGTTCAAAGTGTTCTTAACTTATTCGATTTCAAAGATGATCAATATACTGAAAAGTATTACAGCAAAAGAATTATTCAAGAATTTTACAGAGACCAAAGCGATGTTATGGGGAGAGAATTTTGAACAAATGGATTTTATGCTAACACAGTTAGTTGGTCAATACGCTAATGAAGAAGTGATAAGAGCTTATGTGAAAAATTAGGAAACGGAGAAAGAATATAAAAAATTACATACGAATCAACTAAAATTATTTTGATACTTCGATCGCTCTGCGTCGAAGTGATTTATTAAAATAAAAAATTTAAGTACTTTATAATCAATAAAATAAAACATTTTTTAATTATTAAAAAACTACGATTTCACCATATTGTTATTGAGAAAAAACGATTGAGATGTGATTAATAAATAGTATCGTTTGGTATCAAGTATATGTGTTTTTTAGTTAAAATATGTTAGATTTCATTTCTTTGAGACTTCCACTTTCTATAACCGCGTACCATTAATAGAAAATTAATACCATGCATAATAGCTAGAAACCATAGAGAAGTCATAATACAAACTACAGTCGCTAATAGTTGACCTATTGCCATTGTCGAGAATCCTTTAATACTTTTTCGGTTCATTAATTCAAAGGCAACAAGGATGAGAATAGCAGAACTAATTTCAATAATAGTTTTTGGAAATTCAAATTGCATAGCTGGTATTTTTAGAAGCGATTATTTGTATTGTAAGTGTTATAAAAATAAGTCATAATACTCAGAGAATACTATAGATGTAAATATAATACACAGTTCATAATAAAAAACATAAGGATATCTAAGATAGATAGCCTTGCTTCTTAATATAATTGTATTAAACGAACCCAACCTGATATACAAATCATTATATAATTATATTAAGAAATGAACTCATACTAGATGTTTAACTCGAATTATG
>CAYYSK010000226.1:0-5756 GCA_964474345.1 uncultured Flavobacteriaceae bacterium | reverse complement strand
TTTTTATGTGTTTTTACAAAAATAAACTATATTTTATAACAAAGCTATTCGGGTTAATACAAAAAACATCTCACATATATATACTTTAAGTTAAAGAAGAGTGTTATATACCTAAATAATAGCATAACATCATATATCTTTCAAAATAAAATAGTTATATTTCTGATCCCAAATTTATTAGATGCATAGGGCAGTTTATACATTCTTTGTTTTAATTTGTGTATTTCCATACACTATCTTCTCTCAAGAATCTCAAAATCATGAGAATCCTGATGATACTTTACACTTATATACTTTGGAAGAGTTAGACTCTTTGATACAGATTATGAGAAATCATTTTTATGATTCAAATTATGACAAAGTTATTGAGCAAACGCCAGCACTTATCAAAAATGCGCAAACAATTAATGATCTCACAAGTGCCAGACGACTTAGGTCTGTATTAGGAAATGCTTTTGTCCAATTAGGAGATATTGACAAAGCTGATGAACTCTTTACAGAAGAACTCAATAATGCTAAAAAATTAAAAGACACACTAACTATAGCTAGTTCCTATATTAACCTTGGGAACACCTATATCAAAGCAAATCCTAAACTAGCAATCATGCATTTTGAAAATGCATTGGAAATAGGAATGATTACCAAAAATAGTATGATCGCTTTTATTACACAGAATAATCTTTCTGAATTGTACATAGGTATTAACATGCCAGAAAAAGCACAATACCATGTAGATAAAGCATTGCCATTAGGACTTACACAACCTGAAAATGTTAAAGACGAATATCTAGCCACTGTATATCATGTACAGGGAGCAATTTATTTACAACAAGGAAAATATGATCAGGCTATCGAGTATATTTTAAAATCACTTGAATTAGGAGAAAATAATTATCAGGAAGAAACCTTACTTAATAATTATAAATATCTAATAGATGCTTATGATAAAACCTCACAATATGAAACACTTAATTCTGTACGAAAAAAGTATGATTCTTTAAGAGATAAACGTTATAAGACCGAAATCATCATTCAACAACAAATTGCCAGTTATAAATTTAAACTAGATCAATATGAACAAAGACTGCGTGCTTCTCAGTTAGAAAATCAACTTACGCAACAGAAGGCATCCAAAAGTCAATTATTATCTATATTTTCTTTAATCATAGGGTCTATATTACTTTTTTTACTGAGTATATTACTCTACGTACGTCGTAAACGAAATAAACTTTTAAAAGATTTAAAAACAAAAAATCAACAATACTTAGAAGCCAAAGAAAAATCTGAAAAGCTCGCTCAAGTCAAAACCAAGTTCTTATCAACTATCAGTCATGAACTACGTACTCCTTTGTATGGTATTATAGGATTATCTTCTGTATTGATTAATAATCCAAAACTTAAAGATCATCTGGAAAATCTTACATCTCTTAAATTTTCAGCAGATTATTTATTATCACTTATTAATGATGTATTGCAATTAAACAAGTTGGAATCTCAAACGGGACAAGAGGTGCAAAATTCATATTTTAAAATAGAAAGCCTCATCTATTCTATCTTACAAACTTTTGAGTTTATTAACCAGCAAAATAACAATACGGTGAGTGTTGATATAGATTCTGCGATGCCTGAAGTGCTATCTGGAGATCAAATGAAAATATCTCAAGTATTGATGAATTTGATAAGTAATGCGAGTAAGTTTACACAAGATGGTTTTATTGATATCTCTATACAATCAACTCGAAAAGAAGAACAAAATATCGAATTGCTTTTCTGTATCAAGGACACTGGGATTGGGATTCCCGAAGAGAAACAAAGCAAGATTTTTGATGAGTTTACACAAATCACTAACTCTAGTGACTATGAAGGTACTGGACTTGGACTTCCTATTGTCAATAAAATTCTAACACTCTTGGGGAGTACTTTACAACTTGAAAGCAGCTATGGTAAAGGAACTACTTTTATTTTTCCATTGGAATTAGGTATAGGTGTAGCATCAGATATAGAACATATTGAAGAAAATGATATTTGCTATAAAAAACTGGATAGGAAAAAGATTCTTATCGTAGATGACAACAAAATAAACCAACTGGTTACTCAAAAAGTACTGGAGCAATACGGATTACAACATCATACTGCCAGTAATGGATTAGAAGCTTTAAATACAGCAAAAGATCAAGAATTTGACGTCATTCTTATGGATGTAAATATGCCTATCATGAATGGCCTTGATTCTAGCAAAGCCATCCGTAAATTAAATATAGATACTCCAATTATTGCTCTTACTGCTATCAACTCTATAGATCCAGAAAAAGACTTTGCATCTTTCGGGATAAGTGATGCCATTATCAAGCCTTATAAAACAGAAAAACTACTAGAACTTTTATTAAAGTATATCAATTAAAATAGGTGCGTTTTTACAAAAACGTACTCTAAATCAAAACCTTAATATCCACCTCTTATAATATCACGTGTCAAATTGAGAATCATCAATAGATCTGTTAATCGTCCTCGTCGTGTTGTTTTTATAAAGAGATGTCCAGGAAGAATTTCTATTTCTACATGTCTGTGTATATTTACCAACTTCATGATATTTTCTATCGTTCTTGTTTCTTTGGTTTTTTGGACTGTAAAACATTCATAATTTTCAACCTTGATATCATCATCAGATTGAATCAAATCAAAAAACCGATCTGTTTTTGTTTTCTCGGTAAACACATAATGTCCAGAAATACGAGTAACAGGGATCCAGGTTGAGATTAATATATCTCCATAGATTTTTAATAATAATACAGTGATTTCATTCTTCTTAAAATGGTCATCATAACTCCAATGTTCATGTTGTTTTAAAAGTTCAAACATCTCAATATGCCCATATTGTTCTTCAGATAAAGGGCTTTCTATTCGTTCAAAACCTTCTTTTACAAGTTCTTTTCTTAACGTATAATCAACATAATCACTTTCTGTAAAAGTGATTTTAATTTCTTCTGCAGTTGGTTTGTTTTTAGGATCGTTTACATTCCATACACCAGATTCGGCTTCTTCTAGTGTAATATAGGTATTGGTTTCCGGATCATAAATTCTAGGATCAGCAAGTCGTTTCTTTTCCTTCTCTTTCTCTATTCTTTCTTGTTTTTTAAGCGATTGCTTTTCTTGTTTAAACTTCTCAGAAGGAACCAATAGTTTATATAATACGATAGCTATTACAGCCACTAGAATTCCTATTAATATATTTACAAATTCCATCTACAAAAACTAATGCCCACTTGCTTCTCCAGCTCCACTAGGGATTCTGATATTTTCTACAATTTCTTGCACCTCTTCTGGAGGTTCTGGTGTAAACTTATTGACAACAATAGCTACTACAAAATTCACACCCATCGCAATACTTCCAAAGCCTTCTGGAGAGATGCCAAACCACCAATCTTGTTTAAGTCTCGCAACGACTTCTTTTCCTCCGTCAAAAATGCCAAACTTAAATTTAAGCATATAAAATAGCATGAGTGTAATTCCTACAATCATTCCAGCAACAGCTCCTTCTTTGTTCATTTTTTTATAGAAAATTCCAAGTACAATCGCAGGGAAAAAAGAAGCCGCGGCAAGTCCAAAAGCAAGCGCCACTACAGCGGCGACAAATCCTGGTGGATCAATTCCAAAATATCCTGCAATCACTACAGCAACAGTAGCTGCACCACGAGCAATCCATAACTCTTGTTTATCTGTAAGATCAGGTTTAAACGTTTTCTTAACCAGATCATGAGATACTGATGAAGAGATTACGAGTAATAATCCTGCAGCTGTTGAAAGCGCTGCTGCTAATCCTCCAGCAGCAACTAAGGCAATAACCCATGCCGGAAGATTGGCTATTTCTGGATTTGCCAATACCATAATATCACGATCTACTGTGAGTTCATTTGCTGGATGTCCATTTTCTGCTTTCGCGAAAGCGTTATATTGAATCTTCCCATCTCCATTTTTGTCTTCAAAAGAAATCAACCCCGTAGTCTCCCACTTCGTAAACCATTCTGGCATGTCTTCATAGGGTTGGTTACTTACTGTAGTAATCATATTGGTGCGTGCAAATACGGCTACAGCTGGTGCTGTTGTATATAACACTGCAATCAACAAGAGTGCGATTCCAGCCGATTTACGTGCATCTTTTACGCGCTTTACTGTAAAAAATCGAACAATCACGTGTGGTAACCCTGCAGTCCCTACCATCAATGCAAGTGTGATCATAAAGACATCTATTCTCGATTTTGATCCGTTGGTATATTCGGCAAAACCAAGTTCTTGTGAGAGTCCATTAAGCTTATCTAATAAATATGCTCCAGAACCATCTTCGACTGTACTTCCCATTCCTATTTGCGGAATCGGATTGCCTGTCATTTGTATAGATATAAAAATAGCAGGTACCATAAAGGCAAAGATGAGTATACAGTATTGTGCCACTTGCGTATATGTAATCCCTTTCATTCCTCCGAGTACGGCATAAAAAAGTACAATAGCCATTCCTATAATCACTCCTGTATTTATATCTACTTCCAAAAATCTTGAAAACACTAGACCTACGCCTCGCATTTGCCCTGCTACATAAGTAAAGGAAACAAGTAACGCGCAGAGTACAGCAACAATTCTAGCTGTTTTTGAGTAGTATCGATCTCCTATAAAATCAGGCACCGTAAACTTACCAAACTTCCGAAGATAGGGCGCAAGTAACAATGCTAAAAGCACATAACCCCCTGTCCACCCCATGAGATACACTGAGCCATCATATCCTCCAAAAGAGATAATTCCTGCCATAGATATAAAAGAGGCGGCACTCATCCAGTCTGCAGCAGTAGCCATGCCATTTGCCCAAGGAGAAACACCTCCTCCAGCGACATAAAATTCTTTGGTCGATCCAGCACGAGACCATACAGCAATCCCTATATAAATAGTAAATGTGATACCTACGAGTATATATGTCCAAGTTTGTACAGTCATCTATGAAATGGTTTTATGTTTTTTATGCTTTCGCGAAAAGCGTTCTTTGTTCTTTGAACACCTCTTTTCAGAAAGAGAGAATCATAATCTATATACTAACATGATTCATTCATCGTATCCGTGTTTTTTATCCAGTCGATTCATTAATCGCACATAGACAAAAATGAGAATCACAAAGACATAGATAGAGCCTTGTTGTGCAAACCAAAACCCAAGAGGGAACCCACCTATTTTAATAGTATCTAACACGTCTTTAAAGAGAATACCTGCCCCATAAGAAACTACAAACCATATGGCTAATAGGATACATAGATAACGTACATTTCTTTTCCAATAAGTTTTTGAATTTGTTTGTGATGAATCCATAGTATATAGGCCCTTTATACGATATTTAAAAAAATATTACTAATCTAAAAAAGTAACTTTTATAATCTTACCATTTTTTACTTCATAAATAGCAACAACATCAGAATATTGATTTCCAAAACGAACATGTTCTCTATTCACTACTTTATTCCCTAAAACAATACGATTTTCAATCTCACAATATAGATTAGGAACACGCTCAAACATGGAAGAAAATCTATTTCTTATCTCTTCTTTTCCTTTCATACTAGGTTGATCAGGAAAATTAAAAATCTCAATAGTCTCTGCATACGTATCTAGAAAAGCTTCTATATCTCTAGCGTTATATGCATTTACTTGACGTTGTACGATTTGTTCTGGTGTTTCTTTAATAATATCAGGAGCATTCAAAAACACACCGTCTTTAA
>CAYYSK010000225.1:0-5810 GCA_964474345.1 uncultured Flavobacteriaceae bacterium | reverse complement strand
TAAACTTCATTTTGACATACTATAAATCCTCTTCAGAACAGTCCAAGTATATTTTCTCAAAAACGCATTTGACAAAAACAAAAAAACCCTGAATACCTATAGAAGTATTCAGGTTTCTGACTATAGTCCTCCAAAAACTATAGTTCCATTTTCTTTAATTCTTTATAGTTGCGATCTAATCGCCTCATTAAAATACCATAAATCATTCTATAGAAGCCCCACATGATTGCCATAATGACTCCTATAATGAGTAGAAATTGTAGTGCTAATACAGTTATACTACGATCTGCAAACTCTTCGGGTGTATTTTGTGTAGTGATGATAAAGGCAATCGTAGCACTGACCGCAAGGAATGCCATACTAAACCATATATAATATTTTACCGTTTTTCTGGTTTTAATAATATTTTCGAGTAAAATCTTTGAAGAATCTGTAGAGTGAATTCGTTTGTAATTCCTATAAAACCATAGTACAAAAAAGACCAAAGCACCTAAATGTACTATAAGTATAATAGTATCAAATGTTTGTAAACCGTGTTCTTTTTCAAACTGTTTAGAGTCATTTCCTCCAAAAACGAAGGATAGCAAAATCCAGAATACAAATTCTATCATACTTATAATAAAAATCCATTTCACAATAGAGGAGGACTTCTTTAAAAGCATTGGATATATATCTTCCTTGGTTAATTTAGGAAGAGATTCATCCTGCTTTTTCCATTGTTTTTTAAGCAATTCTAATTCATCTACCATAGTAGTTATGGGTTTAGTATTTTTTTGAGTTTTCCTTTTACACGGTTCATTTTTACGCGGGCATTTACCTCAGTAATTCCTAATGTTTCAGAAATCTCTTTATAATTTTTATCTTCTAGATATAGAAAAACCAGCGCTTTATCTATATCATTTAAATCTTTTATTGCATTGTACATCACCTTGAGTTGTACTTCAACAGTATCATCATACTCCTCAGATGATATACGGAACATCACATCATCAAAATCCTGTGTTTGCACAGTACGTTTTGACTTTCTATAAAGTGTAATAGCCGTATTTAATGCAACACGATACATCCATGTGCTAAACTTAGCATCTCCTCTAAATTTTGGAAACGCACGCCATAGTTGTATCGTAACCTCTTGAAAAAGGTCATTGTGTTGATCCCGATTATTGGTATATAATCGACATACTTTATGTACAATGTTCTGGTTTTCCTCCAGAAGTGTCACAAATTTTTCTTGTAAATGTTTATCCAATGATTGATCGTTAGTTATTTATAAGTAGTTTCTTTTTCTATTACGTTACAAAATTAACTATAGTTTTTTTGATTTGATGTGTGAAATATACGCTTTCGCGAAAGCGTATACAAGAAGAATACTTAGTGTTAATAAATGTATTTTAAAATGAAAAACCCTCCACACATTACAGGTAGAGAACTTTTCACCCTAATTAATTATCAATGTAATAATTACTGGATAATCACTTTTTGTGACGTACCGTTTGATCATGGAAACAGTAAATTATTTATGGTATTTCTCACGCATATACGTGATAGATTGCTGTATTAATTCTTTAAGAATTTCAATATCGACATCTGCAAGTTTATTAATATATAAACACGCTTTACTGGTTTTATGTTTCCCTAATTTTTCGAGTAAAGGGCCAAAGTTGACAAAACCTGGCATGATATATAAACTTATATTTTGTTTACGAGGAGAAAACCCTACCATAGGCCAATCTCCTT
Organism: uncultured Flavobacteriaceae bacterium; assembly: GCA_964474345.1. Taxonomy (GTDB): domain Bacteria; phylum Bacteroidota; class Bacteroidia; order Flavobacteriales; family Flavobacteriaceae; genus Dokdonia. The sequence goes on along the minus strand of CAYYSK010000225.1, from coordinate 4,073 downwards.
CACGGCCACTTGCATAGACATAATGATAGGTGTCAAACCCTACAATGCTTTCTCCCCACATTTTAGGTGCGACTCCAGTGATATCTGTCATGAGTTGCAAAAGTGTAAAACTATCAGTTTTTTTTACAGGATGCTCTACGGTATTTAAAAAACCTTCGACAGAGGCATCATTTACTTTGGTTTTTACATCACTCATAGGTAATTATTATTAGGTATTAGCTTAACAATTCTTATACTTATCATTTAGTCCCGTACCTTCTAGTATCATAGGGATACATTTGTCTAATCTACGTAATCGAGTAGCTTCTTGTTTGGCTCCACTTATATGTTCTGCATATTCTCTTTGTTTTCCGGGAGTTAATGCATAAAATGCAGTTTTTATAGTTTCTGCTTTCGTAAAAGCGGACTCCAATTCAGAGGGAAGGGTAATTTCCTTTTTTGATCGATCTGGACGTACCTCTTTTCCATCTTTAGCATTTTGAATGGCTTCCAGAACATATGCTTTTAAAATATCAATATCTATCTCTTCTGTAGATTCATAGTGTAAAGATCGCATAGCTTTAGTCTTTCCATCTTGTGCATTGCGTAAGCGTTTTTTTACGTCTTTTAAAAATACACCTTGAAAAAACCAAACACCAAAATGATTTTTAAAACTCCCAATACCTATTACATTACGCCCTTGTATGGTATAACAAGGAAAGTTCCACTTCCAATCTTCTTGTAATTCTGACGTTTTCATGACGTCTCGAACTAGTTGAATGCCTTCTTTCCAAGGAGATGGTTTATCATAGTATTGCGCTAATTTTTCTTCTTTGGTCATACCGAAAATTACAAAAAATACAGTTGAGTATCAAAAAATAACGATTGGGTAGTTTATGCTTTCGCGAAAGCGTACTACATACCATTTTTGCTGAGTAACTAGATATACAAACATTCATCAATCAAAAAATCAATCATCATGAACTATTTTACCATTCTATTTTTATTTTTAGGGTTTTCCATACAAGCACAAACAACCATTTCTGGAACCATAACCGATACTAAAGGAATCCCTATTGAAGGAGCAAATGTATATTTAGATGGTACGTATGATGGAGCATCAAGTAGTACTGACGGGACTTTTAGTTTTACAACGACAGAAGTAGGAGATCAAGTATTACTAGTTACTTTTTTGTCTTATGAGCAATTCTCATATTTTGGTCCTATATCTAGTATGAAAAGCCTTAAAATTCAAATGAAAGAAGATATAAACTCACTAGATACTGTTGTGATTTCTGCAGGAAGTTTTGAAGCAAACGATAATAGTAAGGTATCTGTATTAAAACCACTTGATGTTGTAACAACAGCGAGCGCACTAGGGGATTTTGTAGGAGCTTTACAGACATTACCAGGCACCACGACAGTGGCAGAAGATGGTCGTCTTTTTGTACGTGGAGGTGATGCAGGAGAAACACAAATCTTTATAGATGGAATACGTGTATTTACTCCTTATACACCCACGGCAAATAATGTTCCTACTCGTGGGAGATACAGTCCGTTCTTATTTGATGGAATTACTTTTTCTACTGGAGGATATTCAGCAGAGTATGGGGAAGCATTATCAAGTGTTCTCTTATTGAATACGATAGATGAACCTGATCAAAATAAAACAGATATCTCTATTATGTCTGTAGGAGGAGGATTAGGGCTTACAAGAAAATGGGAAAAATCATCCCTTAGTATCAGTACATCGTATATCAACCTCGCTCCATATATAGAAGCTTTTCCAGATCGTAACGAATGGTCAAAACCTTTTGAATCCTTTGCAGGAGAAGCAGTGTATCGTTACCGTACTAAAGATGGACTATTTAAGCTATACACCGCTTATGATACTTCAAACTTTGAATTAAATCAAGAAGATATTAATCTTGAAAATGGACTTGATTTTAAACTAAATAATAGCAATTTATATGTAAATAGTTCTTATACAGGAGTATTATCAGATACTTGGAGTTTCCAAACAGGGGGAAGTTATACGCATGCCAAAACAAAAGTAGGTATTATCACAAACGACATTGATAACACCGAAGATTCAGCACACCTTAAAGTGAAATTTAAAAAACGCTTTTCTAATAGATTTAAGTTTTCGTTTGGAGTAGAGCAATTTATAACAGATTTTACTGAAGATTTTACTGGTGCGTTTGCCGATACTATAATAACAGAATCTTATGGTTATGATACAGTCATTAGTGCTTCTTTTGTAGAAAGTGATATTATTTTTTCAAAAAAAATAGCACTTAAAGTAGGAGCGAGAGCAGGGTATACAAATCTAGTAGACCAATTTACAGTGTCACCAAGAATTTCTTTTGCTTATAAAACAGGAAAAAAGAGTCAATTATCACTTGCTTATGGAGATTTTTATCAAAACCCCATTAATGATTTTTTAAAATTTAGTCAAGATCTGGAAGCTCAAAAAACACAGCATTATATTCTTAATTATCAATACAATAATAATGGACGTATTTTTAGAGCAGAAGGGTATCGAAAAGAATATAATCGATTAGTAACTTTTAATACAGATTTTGCTAGTATTGATAGTGTTTTTGAAAATGGGGGAGATGGTTATGCCCAAGGACTAGATATTTTTTGGAGAGATAATACGAGTATAAAAAATATGGACTATTGGGTAAGTTATTCTTTTTTAGATACTGAGAGGCAATACCTTAATTTTCCAGAACGAGCGACTCCTTCTTTTGCAAACACACATAACTTCTCTGCTGTCGCAAAATATTTTATAACAGATTGGAAATCTCAAGTTGGATTCAGTTATCAATACGGTTCGGGTAGATCATTTACAAATCCAAACATATCAGGATTTTTACAAGATGAAACAAAATCGTTTAATAGTATAAGTGTAAACTGGGCATATTTAATCTCTCAACAAAAAATCTTATATGTTTCTGTAAATAATATTTTAGGATTTAATAATGTAAATGGCTTTCAATATAGTGATACTCCTAACATTAATGGTGTCTTTGATAGAAGGGCAATCACACCAGCGGCAGATCAATTCTTTTTTGTAGGCTTTTTCTGGACGATAAGTGATGATAACAATAGTAATCAGTTAGATAATTTGTAATAGATAAATTACCCGATGTATGTCGACGAATTTTCAATATTAAAATATGCATAATTCGGGTTAAAGACATTCATTGTATATGTCTGTATATGTCTGTATATGTCTGTATATGTCTGTATATGTCTGAATATGTCTGATTTTTAGAAAAATATTTTTATAAAGCCAAAACCCTCGTACAATTTAATCATACGAGAGTTTTGACTTTTCTTAACTGACTTTAATTGGCGCCGCCAAAGGGTTTAATACCTCGAAGCTTGCTCCGAGGTAGTTTAGTTAAGAATTGGGTAAAATTAATGTTGTATTGATAAATACAATTTGGATTTCCCTAGAAAACAAAGAGGCCTCTACTAAGAGAGGCTTCTTCTGTTAATGTATGTAAAATGTTAGTGAATAATTAATTTTTCTGTAAATAGTCCCATATCTGTTTCAAGTCTAAGGATATACGACCCTTTACTTATATTAGATACTGGTAATTGTAATGTACTTGTTCCTGTTTCTGGTTTCCATTGTTGTATTACCTGACCTAGCATAGAGAATAAAGTTGCCTTATTTACATTATTAAGACTGCTTTTTGCAATTGTAATTACTTTTTGCTGTGAATTATAAGAAGCTTCCATAGTATGGATGTCTGTTTCATCCTCAATAACTATAATATCTTCTTGTATGCCTATAGTATCATTTTCTTCATCTGTAGTATCCTCTTCTGTATTTCCTTCTTCAGTAGAGTCTTCTTCAGAGGTATCTTGATCTTCATCTGTAGTATCTTCATTAGAATCTTCTTCAGAAGTATCTGTATCTTCATTTGTATCAGAAGTATCATCATTTTCTTCTTCTCCCCAGTCACCAGTTTCTTCTTCCTCCCAATCACCAGTTTCTTCTTCCTCTTCTTCTTCAGTAGTCTCTTCTTCCTCTTCAGTAGTTTCTTCTTCGTTAGTATCTGTTCTAAATACAATCA
>CAYYSK010000224.1:0-5865 GCA_964474345.1 uncultured Flavobacteriaceae bacterium | reverse complement strand
CAAATGCATTACTAGGCAGTAACGATTATAAAAGGGAAACCAAGCTCAAAATAAACACTTTAATTAGAGAAATAGATGCCTGTATGGTATCACTCTCTGAATAAAAGGAAATTTTATGTCTGAAAAGCTTAAAATTAAATTGTCTATAGCAGATCGCGTATATCCGCTTACTATTTCTTTAGAACAAGAGGAAGGTTTGCGTAAAGCGGCAAAAAAAATAGATGCTATGATTAAGCAATTTGAGCAAAGTTATGCCGTTAGAGATAAACAAGATGTACTGGCAATGTGTGCCTTACAATTTGCATCTCAGGCCACCCAAAAAAATATAGATAAGAACTCGGATCATGAAGAAGCTACAAAACGCTTGGAAGCGTTAAACGCTCTTCTTGATGAGCGATTATAACGTTCTTTACATACAGCATATTACTGCCTGCATTGGTCTTTTTTTGATAAACTCAACAGATATTTTTTTGTAAAGAGTGAATCTGGATTGTAAAAGCGCGCCGTCTTCGTCACGGATTCTTGATCAGTCCTCTAGCTCTAATCCTTTTATTTAGGAGTTTATACAAAAACCTAACTAATGCAGGCTTTTTTATACTCTATTTTTAGGGTACTAACCAACGTAAAAGATGTATTTTACATCTTTTAATATTAACCATTGTATTACTCTTTACCAGAAGAGTATCGATTATAAAAAATGTTTATGGAACATAATATACTACTGTTTATTGTAGGTGTGATTGCCCTGGCTATAGGCTTTCTTATTGCAAAACTATTAGAACGCAATAATGCGTCTCAGGTAGTTAAAAATGCAAATAAGAACGCTCAAAACATCATTAAAGAAGCTAAAATTGAGGCAGATGCTACAAAGAAAGACAAGATGTTACAAGCAAAAGAAAAATTTATAGAACTTAAATCTGAGCATGAAAAAGTGATTTTGAATCGGAATAAGAAAATATCCGAAGCAGAAAAACGAACACGTGATAAAGAATCACAAGTGAGTAGTGAACTTTCCAAAAATAAAAAACTAAATCAAAGCCTAGAAGATAGAGTTAAAGATTATAATAATCGTGTTACATATCTAGAAAAGAAACAATCTGAAGTAGATAAAATTCACAAAAGTAAAGTGCAACAACTTGAAGTGATTTCAGGACTTTCTGCAGATGTAGCTAAAGAACAATTAGTAGAATCACTTAAAGATCAGGCAAAGACAGATGCTATGGCACATATTCAAAGTGCTATGGAAGAAGCCAAAATGACAGCTGAGCAAGAAGCTAGAAAAATTGTCATTAGTACTATACAACGTATAGGAACTGAAGAAGCAATAGAAAATTGCGTTTCTGTTTTTAACTTAGAAAGTGACGATGTAAAAGGAAGAATAATAGGTAGAGAAGGACGTAATATTCGAGCGATAGAAGCAGCAACGGGAGTAGAGATTATTGTAGATGATACCCCAGATGCAATCATATTATCTTGCTTTGATAGTGTGCGTAGAGAAATTGCACGTTTATCATTACATAAACTAGTCACAGATGGACGTATACATCCAGCTCGTATAGAAGAAGTAGTACGTAAGACTACAAGACAAATAGAACAAGAAATTGTAGAAGTAGGAAAGCGTACTGTTATTGATCTTGGTATACACGGATTACATCCAGAATTAATAAAAGCTGTAGGACGTATGAAATACAGATCTTCATATGGCCAAAACTTATTACAGCACAGTAGAGAAGTAGCTAAGTTATGTTCTGTAATGGCAGCAGAACTTGGTGTAAATCCTAAATTAGCTCGCCGTGCAGGCCTTTTACATGATATAGGAAAAGTACCAGATACAGAAACAGAAACACCTCACGCGATCTTAGGAATGCAATGGGCTGAGAAACATGGAGAAAAACGAGATGTATGTAACGCTATTGGAGCTCATCACGATGAGATAGAAATGACATCTTTATTATCTCCAATTGTACAAGTATGTGATGCTATTAGTGGAGCTCGTCCAGGCGCTAGAAGACAAGTATTAGATTCATATATACAACGTCTTAAAGACCTTGAAGATATTGCTTTTGGATTTAGTGGTGTTAAAAAAGCATATGCTATTCAAGCAGGACGTGAACTTCGTGTTATAGTGGAAAGCGAAAAAGTGAATGATGAAAAGGCAGCAGCACTTTCTTTTGAGATATCTCAAAAAATCCAAACAGATATGACCTATCCTGGTCAAGTGAAAGTAACTGTAATACGAGAAACAAGAGCTGTTAATATCGCTAAGTAAAACACACGATTACTGTATATAAAACAAATACATCCTTTGTACTATACTATTGTAAAATCAATAGAGTGTAAAGGATTTGTTATGTATACCAGTTTTATAGCTATTCATTCTAATTTCAAAATTGTACTAAGTATCTTTACGATACCAAATAAATTTTAAAATTTACTTGGTATAAATCAAAAAATAAGTATGGACTACGCAGAAAATATATTAGGAACTATAGGAAATACTCCTATGGTAAAGATGAATGCACTTACTACAGGATTACCTTGTCTTGTTCTTGCTAAATATGAGACTTTTAATCCGGGGAATTCAGTAAAAGATCGTATGGCACTTCAAATGATTGAAGATGCAGAAGCAGATGGACGTTTACAATCTGGAGGAACTATTATAGAAGGTACTTCAGGAAATACAGGAATGGGACTTGCACTTGCTGCTATTATAAAAGGATATAATATGGTATGTGTTATCTCTGATAAACAATCCAAAGAAAAAATGGATATCCTTCGTGCAGTAGGAAGTGAAGTTGTAGTATGTCCTACAAATGTTGAACCTGATGACCCTAGGTCGTATTACTCTACTTCAAAAAGATTAGCTGAAGAAACGCCAAATAGTTGGTATGTAAATCAATATGATAATCCTAGTAATGCAAAGGCACATTACCAGAGTACAGGTCCTGAAATTTGGAAACAAACCGAAGGAAAAATAACTCATTTTGTAGTTGGTGTAGGAACAGGAGGAACGATAAGCGGAGTTGGTAAATATTTGAAAGAACAAAATCCAGATGTAAAAATTTGGGGCGTAGATACGTATGGATCTGTATTTAAAAAATACCATGAAACAGGTGTTTTTGATGAAAATGAAATTTATCCATACATCACAGAAGGTATTGGAGAAGATATTCTTCCAGAAAATGTTGATTTTTCTATTATAGATGGATTTACCAAAGTGACAGATAAAGATGCTGCGGTATATACAAGACGTCTTGCAAAAGAAGAAGGAATGTTTTTATGAAATTCTGCTGGATCTGCTATAAAAGGAGTATTACAACTTAAAGAACATTTTGGTCCAGATGATGTTGTAGTTGTATTATTTCATGATCATGGAAGCCGTTACGTAGGAAAGATGTTTAATGACGAGTGGATGAAAGAACGAGGATTCCTAGAAGAAGAAGTAACTGTAGCAGAAGATTTGATTAAGAATCATATAGACAAACCATTAGTAACAGTAAAAACAGAAGAATTAGTTTCCCATGCGATAGAGCGTATGCGAGATTACAAAATATCACAAATTCCAGTAGAGGATACAACAGGATTTGTAGGAAGCGTAGACGAAGCTACTTTGTTTAGAGCCTATATGGAAGATCAAAATATTGCAGATACTCCTGTAAAAGATATCATGGGGACTCAGTATCCTGTTGTAAATCGTAAAGCACCTATTGAAGAGGTCTCTAAGTTAATTACCAAAGAAAACAATGCAGTCCTTGTAGATCTAGGTAATGGAAAGCATCATATTATTACAAAACACGATATTATAAGTGCTATATAATATTTAAATTCTCATTTTTTAATGAAAATAATAGATCTTAAAGATTTCATCAAAATTGGAAAGTTTGACCAAATTGAAATTGGAAAATCTACAAAAAAATGATGTTATTACTTTAATGAGGAATGATTTTGACTTTGGCGATTTTGACGAAAGTCAAATTATAAAATATGGTTGGTATGAATTCTTTTACTGGACTGAAAATGAAATAATCTTTGCAATACAGAACGATCACTTACAGTATGATTGTATAAATCATGATGAAATGATTAATTATGAGAATGATAGTATTAAGATTGATAATTGGTTTTTAGAAGTAAATAAAGATGTTACATTTTCAGAGGTTATTAGAATTATTGAAAATGAAGCAATTGAATATGAACTAGATAAATAGAGTTTTGAAGGAGCACTAGAATATATCAAACTAACAAATGGAATCACCATTGATTTTAGTGATGAGTTGATTTCTTGGGTTTATGATGAAAAAGAGGATGAATGGGATATAAAAAAAGATCCAATATATAATCAAGATGATTATGTTCTTGTTGGGATTAGATTATTTAAATTTTAAAAATATATCCAACGTTATTTATCCATACATTTTATATTTAATGGTTGATATTCCAGTTTACATTTTTTGAAACAATTTGAAAAGTGTAAACTGGTAATTTCTTGTATCTTCACAGAATGAGTGAAGATTTTTTGCATTATTTATGGAAGTATAAGAAGTTCGCTTTCGCAAAAGCAAAAACAACCACGCAAACTTCTATACAGATTACTTCAATTGGAACTCATAATCACTTAGCGGGACCAGATTTTTTTAATGCCCGCTTAACTATTGCAGATCAAGAATGGGCTGGTAATGTTGAGATTCATCTTAAATCATCAGATTGGTATGCTCATGGACATGAAACAGATACAGCATATGATTCTGTAATTCTTCATGTAGTTTGGGAGCACGATATAGATATATATAGACCTGATAATACAGCACTCCCTACTTTACAGTTGAAAGACTATGTTTCTAAGAAAGCTTTAGAGAATTATAAGAATCTCTTTAAAAATAAATCTACAAAATGGATTCATTGTGAAGAAAGTATATTAGAGGTTCCAACCTCTATATGGAAACATTGGCAAGAACGTCTATACCTAGAGCGATTAGAACGAAAAACATCAACAATTCAAGAACTATTAAGGATTTCTAATAATGATTGGGAAAGTGTTCTTTTTGTAATGCTTATGCGTAATTTTGGAACGAAGATAAATGGTACTTCTTTTCAATCTTTAGCACAACATATTGATTTTAGTGTAGTACGTAAATGTGCGCATGAACCTTTTAGACTGGAGGCATTATTACTTGGTGCTGGAGGATTACTTCCTGAAGATAGTGTAGATAGTTATGTATTACAATTACAGGGAGAATATGAATTTGTACAGCATAAATTCCAAATAGATACACAAGGTATATTACCTATACAGTTTTTTAAGTTACGTCCCGATAATTTTCCAACGATACGGTTATCGCAATTAGCGATGTTGTATTATACAATTCCTGGTTTGTTTCAAAAACTAATGAGTATTGATACGATAGATACATTTTATGAATTATTGCAAATACAAGCATCTACCTATTGGGATACTCATTTCTCTTTTACTACTTCGCAGAAAAAACGTATAAAAAAACTTTCAAAAACATTTGTCGATTTACTATTGATAAATACAGTGATACCTTTGAAGTTTGCCTATAATCAGTATTTAGGTAAAGATGGACAAGAAGAATTAATAGCATTGATTTCGCAAATAAAACCTGAAAAAAATACAATTATTACTAAATACAATACACTTAAACCAAAAGCAACAAACGCTATGAATACACAAGCTCTTATTCAATTAAAATCTGAATACTGTGAAAAGCATGCTTGTTTACAATGTGAAGTAGGTAATTGGCTAATTGGAAAGTAGATTTTATATCAAACGAACATCAAAATAAGCCTTATAATTAGTTTCTATAACACTTATATTTCATAATAAAATGAAACCGTAGCAATGCT
>CAYYSK010000223.1:0-5887 GCA_964474345.1 uncultured Flavobacteriaceae bacterium | reverse complement strand
TATAAGACTATTAATTAAATATACATTAAACAGTGATTGTATTATACGATTTTATAACTGCTTGTTGTATTTTTTTTCTGTCCCATTGTTTGCATATTTCTTGATTTATTACATATGCATTTTTAATCATCTCATGATTACTAATAGCTTTATGTACACTTTTTGAAATTTCATCTACATCTTCACAATTTTCTATAAGCAATCCATTTACACCATTATCAATCACCTCTTCAGAAGCTCTTCCAGGATTAGACTGTATAGGAAATACTCCTAAACAAATTGCTTCCAGTAATGTATTAGGCATTCCATCAGAATTGCTATTTCCTATATATACTAAAGACGAACCCATGAGTTTTAAAATTTCTTTATGAGACATGTGCTCATAAAAAACACCATTGAAATTAGTGCTTTCTTTAAATTGTAACACTTCATCAGTACAACCAAAAACAACAACCTGATAATCTATAAGTGCGTTTTCTATTTTTTTAAGTGCTTTTAATACTTGAATTGCTCTACCAGATCTTCCTTGATATCCCTTTACAAGGATAATAGTACGATCTTTAATAGGCTTTTTATAGGTTTCTATTTCGTGTAAAGGAAATCCTCCACCACCTGGAAAAACACCTAAAGAAACTCCAGAAAACCCTAATGATTTTGCAAGATGTTGATCTCTATGACAATCTGTAAATAGATATTCTAATTCTGGTAATACGACTTCAATATCTTTTCTATACTTAGGCACATCTTTAAAGTAAAACAAATCGCTTCCCCAAGAAGAATATACCCAAGGGATTTTTGATTGCTTCATTGTTTCAAGTATAGGAGTACACGAGACATACAAGGCAAAACTATGTACTATATCAGGTTGTATAATTTCTAACTTTTCTTTAAATACTTCTTCTATATTTCTTTCAAAAAAAGGTTTTAGAAAGGGGATTTTTTTACTTATTTTTTTAAAAAAATAGCGCCCCTTTTTAAAACGATACTTCCAATTTATGTGTTGTTCTACAAAATCTAATGATTGATTTTTTTGTCCACCATTTACATCAAACCAATGTATTTCATGATCACTATCTCGTAATTGTTCAGACCACCGTTGAAAGTGTATAGAATTCATAGAAACCATTAGTATTCTCATAGCGACAATGATAAGTTCAAAGTGCAAATAATAAGTTTTTTATTCCTATCAAAAGAATACTCATAAGGGCTATTACGATAGTTTACAATAATCATTTCAAGCAATTTACAATTTGCTTCCTCTAGTGATATAAAAAGTGGTGTTTTCTTTTTAAATATTTTCTTAGCATTTGTTTTTAGTGTATTTGCATCTGAGTGTGGTGTTACTACTATTTGTATAACCTCATTCCACATCCCTTCCGACATTTGAAAACAAAGTGCTGTGACTGCATCTAGCGTATTTGGAATATGTATACTAGTTGTCGGTTTTTTAAGCGCTTGATACGCTAGTATATTAGGAAGGACACCCCATTCCCGTCTTATATTTGCTTTTATCTTTTTATGCTTTCGCGAAAGCGAAATATACTCAAAATTAACACGTTCTAAATGATGATGATAAGGAGCCGTATTATCTTTAGATCTATAAAATTTAGGATGCCATTGATGTAATAATAAGGTTTCTTCTTGATTAAAATGTACAGACACTCCTTGGTTACGTAATCGCACATGAACATCTGTATCTTCAGATCCCCAACCATGATAAAATTCGTCAAAACCATTGATTGCTTTTAAAATAGTTGTCGGAAATAATGTCATTCCAGTAGCTTCTTCATTTGTATAAAATTTAACTTTATACGTTAAAAAAGACTTTTCTAATTTACTTTCTTCTTCAGTTAAGATTCCTACATTAAAATAAGTCACTTCTTCTGGATGCACATACTTTTTAATCTTTGTCACAAAATTAGGATGAAAAAGCATATCCATATCTGCCACCATAAAATAAGGGGTATCACATTGTTTCAATACAATATTAATCGCTCTTGTTTTTTGCCATAATTGACCATATGTAGGGCATGTAATTAATGATATTCCAGGTAAAGTAGCTATGTAATTTTCTAGCGTCTCTTGATATGTTGGTTCACTTCCATAATCTATTACAACTACATTTACTTCATTATCCAATTGTACTGCAATAGAATTTAACGTACGTTTTATAGTTGTCAAATTTCTATTACGATTAGGAATAACAATAGTTAGCAGCATATATTCAATTAGTTAGTGTTTGACTCTTTTATACTTTGTTCAAATGTTTCCTTTAAATAAGGTATGGAAAGGTAAGTTTCTAAATCTGGTCTATTTAACTGAATTGTTTTTCCAGTTTTCCATTCTTTATACAATGCAATTATTGCCTTTGTCAATGCATCTATTTGTTTAAATTCAAATATATAGGGGTATTCCTCTCCTAATAAACGTTTACTCTCACTGTAATAAGGGCCTATTAAAAATATAGGTTTATTTGCTGCTACACAATGTGCAAATTTACCTGGTAAAAATGGACTGATTTCCGAAATTGCTTCAAGAATAATATTAACAGTAGCTTTTTGTTGTATTTGATATACCTGATCAAAAGGCACATAATCTCCACTGGAATAAATAGCAGGGTTGTTTTTTATTTCTGATTGTAAATAAGTATCATAAATAGAAGGTTTCCCTATAAAAATAAGGTTACTTTCTGTTACGGCCTCAGGATATAGTTTACAAAAATTATTAAATGCAATAACTAAAGGTTTTGGGTCTCTTAGATCTAATAAGTTTCCAGCATGTACTATGGTAAATTTAGATGAAGAAAAGAAAGATGGTATTATTGTTTCTGTTTGTGAAATCTCTGCTATTTGATGAGGGATGATTAACTCTTTTCCTTCTACATCAATAAAATAGCTTTGCATCCATTCTTTAAGTAAAAGACTTGGAAACACAATATAGTTAGCCACTTGTGTCATTTCTCTAAAGAAGTATCGTTTCTTTTTATATCCTTCTGGCACATAATTATAAGGTCTAGGATATAGTTGTTGAGGGTATGGATCATGAATATATGCATACCATTTGTTATGCCATTTAGGCACTTTTAAAACACCCGCATGCATTCTAAAACTAGTGCCTTTTCCAAAGGTCCATAACATATCAAAATTATCAGGATTGTATTTATTTATAGCGCTCGCTATTGTTTTAGCGTCATTCATCCAAGTATATGAAAATCCGTGTTTCCGTTCTTGCCGTATACCTATATTATGTTTAAACCAGCGATACAGATATCGTTGTACTCTACTCAACACAAAGTGTTTGGAAAAATGATTCTCTCTTATCGCTATACAATTTGTGCCAGCTATTGTAATATCCTTTTGAGTATAATGTAATACAGTTACATCATATCCAGCCTTCGTCATATTTTTAATAAGCGCTACCCTCCCTTTGGTGCCACTACTATCATCTACATCTATAGATTCTACAGCGATTAGTATTTTTATTTTTTGTTGCAAATGATAGGATATGATTACTTAGTTAAGTTCTGCTTTCAGAATTCAAATATAAGTTATGCAAAATTATTAGTTTTCTAAAATATCAAATACCTTTGATTGTACTATTATTTTACACCTTATATGACTACCTCAAAAAAAAGCCTCATTATTTCGCCTATTAATCAATGGGGTGGTGTAAACCTAGATGTTGGATTCATAGCACAATCTATGTTACATCAAGACCAGGAAGTCTTTATATTAAGTGTAGGTACGTATTATGATGATTGCTCTTTATTTGATTTTGTAGACAGATCTTCTTACAACTCTGTAGACCGTATACTCTATACAACTAATTTTTTAATTAAAACGTCATTAAAGCTTTTAGGCATTGTAAAACCAATGACAATTCCTTTACATCAACGCCTAAACAACGCGTTCACAAAAAAAATGATAAACATACACAAAAAGCGTCTTTCTATCCTTGAAGAATATATCTCAAACTATGATACTATCATTATATGTTCTCAACTCACAGGAGCTTGGAACGAAGAAATTGTCAAAATAGCTGCTTGTATACATAAACCAATATATATAAGAGTAACACAACAAATAGCGCCCAGACATATTGCTCCAGAAAAATTGTCTTGGTTAAAGAATGTTTCTCATTTTATACATCATTCTAAAAGTAATCTTACTATTCTAAGAGAAGTACTTCCTAAAAACAATCATAGCATCATAGATCAATGTGCTATGTGGGAAGATGAATTTTTAAACGCATCTATACTCAAAAAACCTAGTACTGAATTTTATTGTATTTCACGCTTAGAACATACAAAACGCATAGATCTAATTATTGATGCATTTAAAAATTTAGAAGATCCTGCCTTAAGTCTACATATTTATGGCGACGGTTCTTTAAGAAAGATGTTAGAAAAAAAGGCTATAAGTGATTCTAGAATTCATTTTTACGGCGCCGTTGCATTAAAAGACATTGCAAAAGTTCACTGTTCTCATGATTGTTTACTCATTGCCTCATCTATAGAAGGAGGTCCTTATACTGCTATTGAGGCAATGGCTGGAGGGCGTCTTATTATAAGCACCAATGTAGGAGCTATGACTACTCGACTTGGAGAGGAATATCCTTACTTTGTGAATCACAAAAAAGGAAATACATTACAGAAACTTATGATACAACTTACAAATCTAACTTCTGAAGAGACAAAAGGGTTAAGTCATAAATTACGTAAAAATTACATAGATAATTATAGTGTTTCTACTATTCAACAAGCATATGCTAATGTTATTCTAGCTTGATTTACTTTTAATGAAATATTGAGATAAACATTTATCAGACACGAAACAAGCGTCTTAAAGCAAAACTTCCTTTCCCTACTATTTTTAATAATTCTGCCAAAACCAATATAGTATTCAGTTTTATTTTATTTTTTTTGTTGACTTCTTTTCTACTTAATATTAAAGCTTGTTTGTATGATTTTTGCTGAATATGATCTTTAGTATTTATAGCCATATTATATGAAGCCAACAATACATTCAAAAGTCCTGATTGTATAGTTTCATTGTCTTTATATATTTTAATCAGTTTAATTCTCACTCTAATAAAAGAAGAATGATGTGAATTATTCACTTTTTTAAATTCTGTAGAGATAGATGCATTTCCCCTTCGAAAGCCAAACAATACTTTATTAATAATTTTTAATTTAGGCTTGTAATATAAAGCTCTAGCATAAAAATCATAATCTTGGGATTGAGATAATTGTTCATCAAACAATAATTGTTCTGTAAAATGGGTTTCTAGAAAAGTTCTTTTCCATAATCCACAACCTGTTTGTATAAACTGTTTTCTTAATATAAATTCTTTTAATAGATTTTCTTCTTTTATAGTATTTATTTTATCATAAGTATAAGTTCCATTATTTTCATAGAAATTTTGATTTTCACACGCACAAAGTTCGATACTTTCGTCTTTTTCTATTGCTAATACTTTTTCTTCAATATGTGTTTCAAACATTATATCGTCACTATCAAACCAGTTGATATATGCTCCTTTACTTTTCTTAAATCCGTAATTTCGACAAGCGTTTGCTCCTTTGATTAGGTTTTCTGGTCGTTTAAATAATTTTATTCTTGTATCTGCTTTCGCGAAAGCGGTTACAATTTCAATTGTAGTATCATCCGAACCATCATCTACTATAATACACTCCCAGTTTTTATAGGTTTGTTTTTGAATAGAGATGATCGTTTCTCCGATAATAGATGCTCTATTATATACCGGTATGATTATGGATATCAAGGTGCTGAAATTTAATTATATAATTTGAAATAATCTTTGGCTACTTCTTTAATATCGAAATATTTTTTGACATGATCAATTGATTTTTTTTTCATAGGTTTTC
>CAYYSK010000222.1:0-5896 GCA_964474345.1 uncultured Flavobacteriaceae bacterium | reverse complement strand
GACTAAGTTTTTTGTTATTTTTGCGACACATGAAATTTACAGCAGCTCAAATAGCAGGTATTTTAGAAGGAACTGTAGAAGGTAATCCCGAGGTTCAAGTTTCTAAGCTTGCAAAGATCGAAGAAGGAACATCAGGATCTCTTACATTTCTTGCAAATCCTAAGTATACCCCATATTTATATACTACAAAAGCATCTATTGCAATTGTTAATACCGATTTTGAATTAGAAAATGATGTAGATACTACGCTTATTCGTGTAGAAGATGCATATAAGTCGTTCTCAAAACTTTTAGAATATTATAACCAAGTAAAGCTAAATAAATCAGGAATAGAACAACCTAGTTATATTTCTGAAACAGCTTCTTATGGAGAAGGTCTTTATCTAGGTGCTTTTTCATATTTAGGTGATAATGTAAAGATTGGGAATAATGTAAAAATATACCCAAATGCGTATGTTGGAGACAATGTAGTGATAGGTGATAATTGTGTTTTATTCTCAGGAGCAAAAGTATATTCAGACTGTTTGATAGGCGATTCTGTCTACATACATAGTGGAGCTATTGTAGGAGCTGATGGATTTGGGTTTACACCCAATGAAAAAGGAGAGTATAGTAAAGTACCACAGACGGGTAATGTAATTATAGAAGATTATGTAGATATAGGTGCTGGAACTACTATAGATAGAGCAACACTTGGATCTACTGTTATTAGAGAAGGAGTTAAGCTAGATAATCAAATCCAAATTGCTCATAATGTAGAGATTGGTGCACATACTGCTATTGCTGCTCAAACAGGTATCGCAGGTTCTACCAAAATAGGAAAACATTGTCTCATTGGAGGACAAGTAGGTATCGTTGGACATATTACAATAGGAGATCGTGTTCGTATTCAGGCACAATCGGGAATAGGACGTAATATAAAGGATGATGAAGTACTTCAAGGGTCTCCAGCTCTTAATTATGGAGATTATAATAAGTCATATGTTCATTTTAAGAACTTACCAAAAATAGTTCAAACAGTTAATCAACTTGACAAAAAAATAAATCAATGAGTGACGCTAGAGCACAACAATGTACAATAGCAAAAGAAGTTACACTTACAGGAGTAGGATTACATACTGGTGCAAATGTAACAATGACATTCAAACCTGCTGAAACAAATCATGGCTACAAATTCAAACGTGTTGACCTAGAAGGAGAGCCTGTTATAGCTGCAGATGTCTCTCTTGTTACAAATACACAACGAGGCACTAACCTTGAAAAAAATGGAGTAACTGTTCAAACTACAGAACACGTATTAGCCGCATGTGTTGGATTAGAGATTGATAATATCTTAATTGAATTAAACGCTTCAGAACCACCTATCATGGATGGTTCTTCAAAATTCTTTGTAGAAGCTTTAGAAAAAGCGGGTATAGAAAGACAAGAAGAACCTCGTAATGAATATGTGGTTAAAGAAGTAATTTCATATACAGATGAAGAATCTGGGAGTGAGATAATCGTAATGCCTTCTGATGAGTATCAAATTACTACCATGGTTGATTTTGGCACTAAAGTATTAGGAACTCAGAATGCTAGTATAAAACACCTTTCAGAATTTAAAGAAGAAATATCTGATAGTCGTACGTTTAGTTTTTTGCATGAGATAGAAATGCTCCTAGAACACGGACTTATTAAAGGAGGTGACCTTAATAATGCTATTGTTTATGTAGATAAAGAACTATCTCCAGAAACTATGGATAAACTTCGTATTGCTTTTAATAAAGAACACATCGCGGTAAAGCCTAATGGTATTTTAGATAACTTGACGTTACATCATCCTAATGAAGCTGCACGTCATAAATTACTAGATGTAATAGGAGATCTTGCTTTAATTGGTACTCGTATTAAAGGAAAAGTAATAGCAAATAAACCTGGACATTACGTAAACACTCAATTTGCAAAGAAATTACAGAAAATCATTAAAACAGAGCGCCGTAATCATGTTCCTGAAGTTGATTTACATGCAAAACCTATAAAAGATGTAAACCAGATTATGGAGATGTTACCACATAGACCTCCATTTTTATTGGTCGATAAAATATTAGAATTAACAGACACCTATGTTATAGGGATGAAAAACGTAACGATGAACGAACCGTTTTTTGTTGGTCATTTTCCAGGAGCACCTGTAATGCCTGGTGTATTACAAATAGAAGCTATGGCGCAAACAGGAGGAATCCTTGTGCTTAGTACGGTTCCTGATCCAGAAAATTACTTAACGTATTTATTAAAAATAGATAATGTACGTTATAAACAACAAGTAGTTCCAGGAGATACTTTGATCTTTAAATTAGATTTAATGTCACCTATACGGAGAGGTATTTGCCAAATGCAAGCACGTGCTTATGCAAATGGAAAATTAGTTTCAGAAGCCGAAATTATGGCTCAAATTGTAAAAGTAAAGAATAACTAACTATATGAATCAACCACTCGCATATGTACATCCTGGTGCAAAAATTGCAAAAAATGTAGTTATAGAACCTTTTACTACCATTCATAATAATGTTGTGATAGGAGAAGGTAGTTGGATCGGATCTAATGTAACGATCATGGAAGGAGCTCGAATTGGAAAAAATGTTAACATTTTCCCAGGTGCCGTTATTTCTGCAATACCACAAGATAAGAAGTTTAATGATGAGGATACAGTTACTATTATAGGTGATAACACTACAATAAGAGAATGTGTTACTATTAATAGAGGTACTTCTGACCGTATGAAAACCGAAATAGGTAAGAATTGTTGGATTATGGCGTATTGTCATATTGCTCATGATTGTATCGTTGGTGATAATTGTATCTTTTCAAATAACAGTACACTAGCAGGTCATATTACTGTAGGAGAGTATGTTGTGTTAGCAGGAATGGCTGCTGTACAGCAGTTTTGTACTATAGGAAATCATGCTTTTGTAACTGGAGGATCATTGGTAAGAAAAGATGTGCCACCATTTGTTAAAGCAGGACGAGAGCCTTTAAGTTATGTAGGAATTAATTCTATAGGATTACGTCGTCGTGGTTTTACAACTGAGAAAATACGAGAGATCCAGAATATATTTAGAATTTTATACCAGAAAAATTATAATAATACCCAAGCTGTAGAAATTATAGAAGCAGAAATGGCAGCAACGCCAGAGAGAGATGAAATTTTACAATTTATAAGAAACTCTCAACGCGGTATTATGAAAGGATACTTTAGTACAAATTAGAATGTATCTTAGTACGCTTTCGCGAAAGCAAATAAAACAAAAATCTTATAGATTAAAAGAGAATTAAACGTTTAACCTTTAAAGTACTCATAAACCAAATTGTAAATTACAATATGGTTTATATATAAAAGAATATGGCAACAACATCAGACATTCGTAATGGATTGTGTATACATCACAATCATGATATTTATAAAATCATTGAATTTTTACACGTAAAACCTGGAAAAGGACCAGCGTTTGTACGAACTAAAATGAAAAGTGTTACTACAGGAAAAGTATTAGATAATACATTTTCTGCAGGCCATAAAATAGAAGAAGTACGTGTAGAGACGCATAAATTTCAGTTCTTATATCCAGAAGGAGATACGTACCATTTTATGAATGTAGAAGATTATAATCAAATAACATTAGAGAGAAATACGATTGATGCAGCAGAATTCTTAAAAGAAGGAGATGTGGTTACAGTATTAATCAACTCTGAGGATCAAGCTCCTTTATCAGTAGATATGCCTGCAAGTGTTATTCTTGAAGTAACACACACAGAACCAGGTGTAAAAGGAAATACGGCGACTAACGCAACAAAACCTGCAACGGTAGAAACTGGTGCTAAAGTAAATGTTCCTTTATTTATTAATGAAGGCGATAAAATTAAAATTGAAACTGCAAAAGGAACGTATAAAGAACGCGTTAAAGAATAAGTATGTTAATCTTACTTGATACGTAGGATTGGTATTTAAATATCTTCTAGTGAAATTCCCACAAACACATACACTACAACAAATAGCGACAATTATTAACGCTACGCCTATTGGTGCTTCTGATTTTCCTGTTTTAGGAATGAATGAAATCCATGTGGTTACTCCAGGGGATATTGTATTTGTAGATCATCCAAAATATTATGATAAGGCATTAGAAAGTGCCGCTACCATTGTACTTATTAATAAAGAAGTTGAATGCCCAGAAGGAAAAGCTTTATTAATTTCTGATGACCCATTTAGAGATTTTAATAAACTTACTACGTATTTTAAGGGCTTTGTATCTTCTTCAAAAATGATTTCAGATTCTGCAACTATAGGTGAAGGTACAGTCATTCAACCTAATACATTTGTAGGAAATCATGTATCTATAGGTGAAAATTGTGTTATTCATTCTAATGTGAGTATTTATGATCATACGGTTATAGGTGATCATGTAACAATTCATGCGGGAGCGGTACTTGGAGCTGATGCGTTTTATTACAAAAAACGTCCAGAAGGATTTGATAAACTAAAATCAGGAGGACGTGTTGTTGTAAAAGATCATGTGGATATAGGAGCTGCTTGTACTATAGACAGAGGAGTTACTGGAGATACAACTATAGATGAAGGAACAAAAATAGACAACCAAGTACACGTAGGTCATGATACTTATATTGGTAAAAAAGTGTTGATTGCTTCACAAACTGGGATTGCAGGTTGCGTTATTATAGAAGATGAAGTGACGCTTTGGGGGCAAGTAGGAATCACTAGTGGTATTACGATAGGTGAGAAAGCAGTAGTGTCTGCGCAAAGTGGTGTAAGTAAATCTTTAGAAGGGAAAAAGAGTTATTTTGGAACTCCAGCAGGAGATTTTAGAGAAAAGTATAGAGAGATAGCTAATCTGAGAATGGTTCCTGAATTAATAGAACAATTAAAGAATAAAAAATGAGTATAAGTGGTAAAAGTATCGTAAGTGATTTTTATACATCAGATTTTTTTAATGAAAATGCTAATGTGAAAAAACATTTACATCCAGAAATGGAACTTTTTTGGAATGCTAGAACAGGATATTCACACATGCGTATAGAGGATATCTCTGAAGTAACTTCAGAAGCGTCAAAATCTTTTGAAAGTGTACGTTGTGATATTACTCATTTATTAGAAGATGGTAACAATGTAACCATACGATTTACTTTTTTTGTTAGTACTATTGAGAACCCTAATGAAGAAGTTCCTGTTGCACATTTTATGGCTATTTGGGAAATAAAAGATGGTCAAATGTACCGTGGATACCAGATGAGTCAACCAGCAGAAGAAGATCAAGAAGCAATGATTTCATATCAAGGTGTAAATTTGTAAAAATACCTTCGACAAAAGCCCACAAAAAAACTATTTTTGTAACAGCAAAATTTAAAAACAAACAATGAGCGTTTTAGTAAATAAAGATTCAAAGATTATTGTTCAAGGATTTACAGGTAGTGAAGGTACTTTTCACGCAAGTCAAATGATTGAATATGGTACAAACGTTGTAGGTGGTGTTACTCCAGGAAAAGGAGGACAAACACATCTTGAGCGTCCCGTTTTTAATACTGTCGATGAAGCAGTTGCAAAAGTAGGAGCAGATACAACTATCATTTTTGTTCCGCCAGCTTTTGCTGCCGATGCTATTATGGAAGCGGCCGATGCAGGTATCAAAGTGATTATTACAATTACTGAAGGAATTCCTGTAGCAGATATGATTAAGGCATCAAACTATATTAAAAATATAGATTGCCGATTAATTGGCCCTAACTGTCCAGGTGTAATTACTCCAGAAGAAGCAAAAGTAGGTATTATGCCAGGTTTTGTATTTAAGAAAGGACGTGTAGGAATTGTTTCAAAATCTGGAACGCTTACGTATGAAGCTGCAGA
>CAYYSK010000221.1:0-5896 GCA_964474345.1 uncultured Flavobacteriaceae bacterium | reverse complement strand
TTTATGCTTTTTATATAGTTTTGATTCGTTATCAAAATGATTTTTTTGAAAAAAAGCCTTAAAACTCTTAGCCTAAATAAAGAAGTAATCTCAAAATTAAAATCTTCTGAAATGAAACATATATATGGAGCCTCTAATAATGGTCCATGCGATAATAAATCAGAAGGTCATGTTGTTGATGATGATTTTCTCAAACAAACTTTCTGGCTTTTCTGTTAATTTCATTTTACTACAGGTATTTGTATTGAATCTTATTTCTTGTTTTGTTACGATCGCATTTGTTTGCTTTGCAAAACATTTAGATAAAGCCTTCTGGATCCAGATTTGGAAAACCTTATTTTAAATAAAAGTATTTTGAATTAGTTTTATGAAAACACCCTCCCTTCATTTATTTTAAAAACTCTTTTTAATCTAGGTTGAACCCGAATTATGCATTAGAAAATCTATTACGGGTTGAATGTAAAAAACACTAATAAAACAATTGCATATCATCAGTTATACAAACTAAAAATTTAAGGTAATTATTATCGGTAATTACTATTTTTCCATGTTTTCATTATTACTTTAAAATAAAAATCATAGATAAAGAGATGTTAAATAACGTCCAAATACACAAATTATTTGGAATTAGCGCTTATTAACAATACTTTCACTTAAAAAAAAGAAAAGCCCCTTATCATTTGAAAAGAAAATTACTCTATTTTTTAGTATGCTACACCTGTCTTACCCAAGCACAGGATTTGACTCAAATAGGAAAAGCGAAGCTTTTTACTCTAGGAGGAGGTGTATCTGCAAATTCTGTCTATTATAATGGAGATGGACAACGTGATCCTTTTACATATGTACTCAATGGGAATCTTAATCTTAATATAAGTGGGATTTATAATATCCCTATATCCTTTGCCTACTCAAATCAAGAATTTGATTTTAGCCAACCTTTTCGTTTTAATAGACTAAGTATAAGTCCTTCCTATAAGTGGCTTACGGCTCATATAGGTGATGTGGCACTCACTTTTTCACCTTACACCTTAAGCGGACACCAATTTACAGGACTCGGTATAGATGCTACACCCACCTCAAAGTTGAAACTTAGTGCTATGTATGGCAGACTTATAAGACCTACAGAATTTGATGAAACCAATCCACAGGCAGTACCTGCTTTTGAACGAATAGGATATGGATTAAAAACTGCCTATGATTTTGACAAATTTTCTTTAGGAGTTACTTTTTTTGCTGCAAGTGATGAAGAAACATCCCTTGAAAACCCAGTACCTGTAGAGACAGGTGTCAACCCACAAGAAAACTTGGTCGTAAGTGTAGATGGAAGAGTAAAACTCTTTGGCAAAGCCATCCTTAATGTAGAGTATGCAACTTCAGGAATTACAGAAGATACCAGAGCATCTGGGTCTCCTGAAAACAGCGGACCTTTAGGTGTTCTTTTTGATGGTAATGCAACCACTCAATATTACAATGCTATCAATACCCAACTCTCATTAGGTGTTGGTAACGGAAGTCTTGGCCTTAATTATGAACGTGTAGATCCTGGTTATAGAACACTAGGAGCTTATTTCTTTAATAATGATCTTGAGAATATTGCGGTAAATGCTTCACAAACTATTATTAATGACAATGTAAATATTGCGGTAAATGCAGGATTGCAACGAGACAATCTAGACGATGCAAAAACATCAGAGTTACAACGTGTTGTTGCAGCAGTTAATGTAAGTATTAACGCTTCTGAGAAATTAAATATTAATGGGTCGTTTTCCAATTTTCAAAGTGTAACCAATATTAGAGATCAGTTTGATTTTATAAATGCAGCCACACCATTTGATAATATAGATACACTTAATTTTAGACAATTATCTCGTAATGCAAATTTGAGTCTTGCTTACATTATTTCAAAATCTGAAAAGCGTTCTCAAAATGCCAGTATTAATCTCTCTATGCAAGATACAGAGGATCTGCAAGAGCAATTTCTCACTGGAACTCAAAGTACTATAGGAGCAACTACCTTCTTTAATACTGGAGGTAATTATACTCTTAGTTTTGTCCCTATAGATTTTAATATAACGGCTGGCGTTAATGCTTCTTTTAATACTACCTTAGAAACAGACAATACCACCTTTGGTCCTACTCTAGCTCTATCAAAATTATTTCTTGATAAAAAACTACGAAGCTCGTTTGCAGCTTCCTATAATCAAAGTAGTGTCAATGGCGAATTACAAAATACCATCCTCAACTTTAGAGTAAATGCAGGATATCAATTGTTTGAAAAACATCAGTTTAATTTGAGTTTACTCTCCCTTTTTAGGAATAGTCCCAATGCAACTACTCAAGTCGCTGCAAATGATTTTACCGCTACATTAGGGTACAATTATTCATTTACAACAGGTAAAAAGAACAAAGAACGTAACAGGCAACAAGTCCCTACGGCTGGAACATCAGATCTGACTGTCGTACAATTTCGCTCTAAAGGACGCATTTTTGAAGGAGATGCTACCCTGCTGAATACTCAAATTTCTGAAGAAAAAAACACTACGTACTTTAGTATAGCGCCTCCAGCGGTATCAGAAAAAGTGAATAGTGCACAGTTAGTAATGTTAGGCTACAAAGCAAGTGAAGAGAAAGAACTTAAAGAAGCTGCAATTAATTACCTCACTGAGATTGATGCATATAACGCTTTCGCGAAAGCGTATACAGAATCCTTACTCATTGCCATCAAACAATTACAGGAAGATGCACAAACGCTAGATGATACCATAGAAAAAGAATTTGCTGTAGCTGCTGCAAAAGTACAAGTACACGAATATGAAGGGAAACCACTTGCTGAAATTGAAGACAAAACAACACAAGCATATACCGAGTATGAAACACTCTATAACACCTTTGAAATAAAACGCCGTAAATTAGTAAATCATCGCTATATGCTAGATAGAATTAGTGAGATTGATAAGGCAAGGGATCTCAAAAAAGATGAACAGTTACAACGTTTCAAAAAAGAAGAAATCACTAAGGCGTATGATGCTTATGGAAATATTTCAAAAAATGCAACTGCTTTAAGTGAAGTGCTTATTGTAGACCTGATAGTCTATTACCAAAACCTTGCTAAACAATTTGCAGATCCAAATGAATATACATTAAAATATTTATCAAAAATTAAAAACTAACCACGCAATGAAGCAATATTACCTACATATATTCTTTTTGCTACTCACTGTACAGCTAAGTATTGCTCAGCAATTCCCTGTACAGGTGATTCCTCAAACAATACCACCACGCCCAGTATTACTATCTGACTATGCAAACCCTGCAGCTACCAATGATAGAGTACGTGTCCAGTTGATTCTGAATGACCTTACCGAACTTAATCGTGAGGTACGTCTTAAAGTGTTTATAACAGGGCAAGGAATTAATGCACAAAGTAATGATCTTGTTATAGGAGCCAATCCTATCTTTTTAGAAGGAGGAGTTCCTAGTATTCTAGGGGCTGCAGAACTTGCCCCCTATTTTGATTTCCAAAACTTACAGGGCATTTCACCAGGAGCTTATGGTACTGCTTTACCAGAAGGGCCATATAGTATTTGTTTTGAAGTGTTTGATCAATTTACAGGCAATCAGATTGCTGCAAGGACATGTACGAATTTCATTCTTTTTAGTAATGATCCTCCATTACTGAATTTACCACTCAATGCATCTGGTATCCAAGAGATGCTCCCTATGAATTTGGTATTCCAGTGGACCCCTAGACATATCAATGTCTCTAATGTACAATATGAACTCACCATTGCAGAACTTTGGGATTTGAACATAGACCCACAAGCTGCCTTTTTATCATCGCCAGCTATATTCCAAACCACCACAACACAAACTACGTTTATTTATGATGGCTTACAGCCTTCATTAGTAGCAGGTAGGCGTTATGGCTGGCGTGTACGTGCTTTTGCCACAGAAGGAGCAGAAGAGATAGGGCTTTTTAACAATAATGGATTTAGTGAGATTTTTTATTTTGATTACCAAACCCAATGTGATCCACCTTTGTTTCCTAGTGTAGATGAGCTGAGTAACCGTAGTGCAAAAATTGTATGGCAAGGTAATTTTGACCATCTAGATTATACCTTTAAGTACCGTGAGAAAAATGCTGGATCAGAATGGTATGATATTACAACTCCTAGAGAATATATTACCGTAGATAACCTCAATGCAGAGACTACTTATGAATACAAAGTGTTAGGTAATTGTTCTTTTGGAAGTTTTGGAGAGACCCTCATCTATGAGTTTACAACGCTGGATGATGCCTCCTCTGCCTATCAAGGATGTGCCATTGAGCCTGATCCTATACATATAGAAAATCAAGAGCTATTACCACAATTATTTATCAATGATGTATTTACCGCTGGTGATTTTCCAATTACTGTGCAACAAGTCACCAATGATACGGCTCCCTTTAGTGGTGGTGGATATGTAATTGTTCCTTGGCTGGGAGATACTAAAATTGCAGTTGCTTTTGAAGGTATCCAGATCAATACCGAGATGCAACTCATATCAGGTCAAGTAGAAACGACCTATGATGCAGATTGGGGGAATGTTGAGTTTATAGATGACCTTGTAGAAATTTTTGAAGGGGATAACGATCTTGATAATATCCAAGTAGATTTTGATATTCCTACACCACCAGAGGGTAATTATGAAGATTATATTGAAGTAAATGAAGATGGAAGCATTACCATTACAGACCCAGATACCAATGTAGAAATCACCTATCCTGCAGGAGATGATGTACAAATCATAGATAATAATCCTGATGGACCTAATGACATTTTTGTTGTTGATGAAGATGGAAATGTCACCTATGGAGGAACAGAGTCTGAAGATGGTCCTGTAGATACTCAAAACACCCCTGGGTTTGATATTAATGGAAATATCACACAACTCTCTGCGCCTGGTATTAAAGTAACTTTTGAAGAAGATAATGACTATGTGTATGGGTATGATAAAGTGCCTACAAATCAATATGACAAGCTGAGTAGTGTATACGATCGTATAGAGGATGCTTCGGGTAATGACTATGACATTATTCATAAAGCCATAAAAAGAGAAATTCCTGAAATCATCAAAGCTACGGTGACTACTGAGATTGATAGTTTATATAACCGTTTAGAATTTAAGACTGAAAGTGGTCGTGTGATTGAGCATACACGGGTTGGCCAGTCTAATATTGTAGAACTCCCTACAAGTGGTCTTTTTAGTTTTGAAAATGAACTTGTATATGCCGTTCTGAAAGCAGATACCACACAAACAAATTCTCAGGAAACGATTGCGGGTACATTTAGATTATGGCATCTCTCAGAAAGAGAGGCTGATATCACCATTGTGCGGGTGAATAACGCAACATTGCCTAGTGACTACGAGCAACAACTTTCTACCATATATGGAAAGGCGGCGGTTAATCTTACCTATTCTAGTGTGATTGATTATGCACCAGATCCCTCTTTATATGGTGGAGACACAATAGAAGTAGGAGAAAGTGGTGTTCTAAGTAATTATACCTTAGAAGAACGTGCTATTATTAATGACTTTAAAAATAGTATAGATTATAATGTAAATACCTATTATCTCTTTGTATTTGGGAATGATGTGCAGCCTAGTAGAGCAATAGCTGGATTTATGCCTTTAAAGCACCAGTACGGATTTATATTTGACCCAAGTACAACGCCAGAAGAAAATACCAATAACCGTGTGAAAATCATGGCGCATGAATTAGGCCATGGGATCTTTGGGCTAGAACATCCATTTACACAGTTTGATACTGATGAGGGTGCTACCGATTGGACCATGGATTATGGAGATGGTACGCGTCTAGTGCATACAGACTGGGCACAAATACACAATCCAG
>CAYYSK010000220.1:0-5903 GCA_964474345.1 uncultured Flavobacteriaceae bacterium | reverse complement strand
GGTATATTTTGCAGTACATTCAAGCTGTAATAGATTTTCTAATGCATAATTCGGGATAAATGCCTCGTGGGCTTGCCTCGAGGTAGTTTATTACCTGAATTTACTAATCCATATAACATGCTATAATCTTCCAATTCAAGATCAACAGTTGATATTTTTTCTGTTCGAACACTAAAAATTTTATTTACGCCAAACCCTTTAGATCAATTTGATGTTACAATACCTGTAGCACCTGCTTTTTCTAATACGGCAGGAAGTGTACGTGAATTGTAACCTGTAGTTTTCATATTATCACGTCAAGTTTTTGTTTGCGTATCACGTTCTTCTTTCATCTTTGTAAATGACCCTTCAGTTGAAAATTCTTCCCAATTATAATTTAGACGTCCAGTAGGTTGTAACATAGAAATCAAAACAATTTCCTCTTTTACAGTAGGAAGTCATTTCTCAAAACTAGTTTCATTTTTTACATTTGTTGGTAGAACTACAAGCTCTGTAGTAATTCCCTCTTTTGAAGTACTTGGATTCCAAGCAAGTTGTGATCCTCTTAGGCTTTGAATACGAGAGTGAACCATATCAATATGAGTGATGCTGCGTTCTCATCCACGCCATTCTCCCCATTTTTCATTACGAGCAGAAATCTCTCATTTTTTGTATTTGACAAAGACTCACTCATTAGCTTGTTACATTTGCGGTGTACTTACTAATCGAGGCCCAATTAGATCTGTAAGTTCATGTCCTAAAACTTCTAACATAGAATTTTCATTTACTTCTTTGATCATTCCGTCAATCGCTGAATCTGATTTTTGAGCTAATGCAATGCTAGTTATATATAAAAAAGGATAAATAATTTTGTTGTCATAGTCGTTTTGGTCTGTTTAGTTTTAGTGTTAAAAAAAAGTTTTGAAATTACAAGAATTCTTTTGAGTATTAAAAAAATGAAATTATAAAAAAGTATAGTAATTCTTTTTAAGTTAAATAATAATCTCACATTTTTGATAAAAAAATAGAAATTTAAGCATAGAAATTGTATATTATAATGGATAATAGTAAATGTAATCTGTATCTTTGTTATAATGGGATGTCCTTGGTTTGTTCTACACCATTAGTGCAATACCAAAATGAAATATACTTTCAGACATTTCATTTATAATAAAATACTCTAACTTCTAATCTTATTTAATATAAAGAATGGCAAAATCGCAACAAACCTTTAACAAACTAGAAAAAGAAAAAAAGCGTTTAAAAAAACGAGAAGAAAAGCAAAAAAAGAAAGAAGCTCGTAAAGCTGAAGCTAAAGAAAAAGGTGGCGGAATTCAATTTGCCTATGTTGATCATTTTGGAAATCTTACAGATACTCCTCCAGATCCAAATGATAAAATTGAGGTTGATGTAGAAGATATCGTTTTAGGTATTCCTAAAAAAGAAGAAAGTGATGAAGATAAGTTTGATCCAATACACAAAGGAAAAGTTTCTTTCTTTGATACTTCAAAAGGATTTGGTTTTATTATAGACTCAAAAAATCAAGAAAAATACTTTTGCCATGTAAGTGGCCTTATTGACACTATAGCAGAGAATGATAATGTTTCTTTTGAATTAGAGAAAGGCGCAAGAGGAATGAATGCTGTTCGAGTTAAAAAAGAATAAGAAAGGTGCAATATATTGCACCTTTCTTATTCTTTTATTATTTATTTCTATATGTCATGAATGATATGACGGTAGTTAAACTAGTGTTTGTCAAAGTGAAATACAAGTATTTTCTACTGTGCATAAATTCAAGAAATATTCCTAACATCCTTAATAATACTTCATGAGTGATGTTGATACATCTAAGTTCTGATATAATTTGAGAAGATTAGACGTAGAACAAATTTTCACGGTATTTTTTGAACAACTAATTCAATTATTAAAATTTCTGTTTTAATACATTCCAGAAATTTCTAAAGTTACCCGCTATCCAATTTTAGGCATGACCATCAAGAAGATACCGGATAATTTTAGCATTTTTTACTGTCTACTTAATCTTATAATTGCATCATTTGACCCTGCACAGGTAGCTGCACCAGACTCATTGAAACCTACTATGATTTCAAATGTAGAATCATCTCCAGTAGCATACGTACCATTAATTCCATCTATAGGTGGCCCTAGTGTTAAACTACCCCCGCAGCCAAGGTTAGTTCCTTGATCATCTGCAACAATAACTTCATTACAGACTAACTGAAATACAAACGGTGTTGCTGGTTGACCAAGGCCTAGATCTCCTAAAACAACTGCAGTAAAACTACGCTCTACAGAAGTTTCTCCACCTTCTAATAGTACGATTCCTCCTTCAGAAAAGAGGTTATCGCCATCAGCCTGTACTACATTTGTAATAACATATTCACCAATAAATTCTGTTTCTCCTATTGGACATACTACAGGTGTAATATATCTAAATGGGGATCTAAAGAATGACCCGCTGGCAATATTTCCGTTTGCGTCAGTATTTGTAAAAGAACGTCCATCTATTAGATTTAATACTAAACGTGTTGTAAAGAAATCTCCGCCAAAGATATTGTCAGCAGTAAGATTTACTGCTTCTAACAATTCCTGGACTGGGATTGTCAGAGTAGTTCTCGGTAATCCGTTAGATCCTGTTGTAAATTCATCCGCACTTAAGGTACGTAATGCTATTTCCTGGCCAACAATCCCATTGGAACTATTCCCTGCATCTTCAGAATCATCAGTAAACATTACAAAGACATCAACACTTTGTAATAATGCTCCATTTTCCTGATCTTGTTCTTCCAAAAGCACAGAAAAAGAAGCAGTTTCATCTCCTATCGGTAATTCATTAGACAAGGTTTCTACTGTCCGCAATATAGCACCACGTTCTACAGTATCAATCAATTCATCTATCTGCTCATCAGAATCACAAGAATTCAACAATGGCAGAGCTAATAATAAAGCTATTTGATAATAATATTTAATTTTCATTTCTAATCATAGTTATTAATTAATAGTAATGCAATTACATTATCTATTTTGAGTTAATATTCATTTTAACCTGTGTGCGGTTCAACAAAATGATTAGCCTTATACCTTTAAGGACTGTATAATATAAAATGGTTGCGTACTGTTTTTAAAAAGTATTTCATTTTTACAAATGCATACCTGAAACTCTATTTTACTTTCTATATCGTATTAAATTTGAGCTTTACCTAAGGAGAAAGAAGCAAAATAAAAGCACTTCAACTTGCGCTTGATAAATTAGATAAGACCCTATGGAGAAGGTTCTATAATTAAGATAAATAATAACACACTGAAGAAGTTGATGCTATGCAAAAAGGAAGAAAACACCGATGTTTATTGTCGTTTCGCACTTCATTACGAAGTTCTAATGCATAATTAAAGTGTAACATTTCGTGCAATCGTCTAGAGGCGAATATTGGGAACACCTATTTTTTAAATAGATTGTAAATATAATTGTTCTACTTTTTCACGTGCCCACGGGGTTCTACGTAAAAATTTGAGACTAGATTTAATAGATGGATCTTTCTTAAAACAATTAATATTTACTTGATAACTTAGTTCTTCAAACCCATATTTTTCTACAAGAAACTCTAAAATATCAAGTAGTTTGACACCATGAAGCGGATTGTTAGGTTGAGACATATTAAATATTTTTTTTGCAAGCTACTACAATTGTTTAAAATAGTGTATAAAACTCAATACCCATTTCTTATTTTTACATCGTGAATCGTACTATACAAACGTATATCTTACAAAATACTCAAAGCATCAAGAATCAATTGCTACAATGGTCGCAACAATTTGAAGAAGTTGTATGGCTCGATAGTAATAATTATTCAGATCAGAATTACAAAAGTTACGATGCTATACTTGCTGTTGAAGCATTTACAAGCATTAAAACGTCGTATGCTGGCGCTTTTGACAGATTGGAAGAATATCAACAAGTTACCAAAGATTGGATTTTCGGATATTTATCGTACGATTTAAAAAATGATATAGAACGGCTTTCTAGTGCAAATGATGATACGATAAAATTTCCTGACCTTTATTTCTTTCAGCCAAAAAAGCTTTTTTTACTTAAGAATGATATACTCGAAATGCATTACCTACCTATGGTAGATGATGAGTTTGAATATGATTGGAAAGCTATCTCAAATGAATTACTAGAAAAACCCTCTTTAGATGATGATAGTTCATTGCATATCAAATTAAAAATACACAAAGAAGCCTATAAGAAAAAGGTAAGATCTATGCTTAACTATATCCAAAAAGGGGATATATATGAAGCAAATTTTTGTCAAGAGTTTTATGCATACGGTACTATTAATCCTTTACTAACATATATTCAGCTTAATACTATAAGCACTCCACCATTTGCTACCTTTTTAAGATTAGGAGAACAATATTTATTATCAGCTACTCCAGAACGATATTTAAAAAAGAATGGTGATAAAGTAATAAGTTCGCCTATTAAAGGTACTGCAGCTCGTAGTAATGATAAAATTCAAGATGTAGCTTTCGCGAAAGCGTTATCAGAAGACCCTAAAGAGAGAGCAGAAAACATTATGATTGTAGACCTTGTTCGTAATGATCTCTCGCGTATTGCAAAAAGAGGGAGTGTTCAGGTAGAAGAACTATGTAAAGTATACCCTTTCAAACAAGTGCATCAAATGATCTCAACAGTAGTTGCTGAAGTTGGTGTAGGTATATCTCCAGTAGATGTGATACGATCAACGTTTCCTATGGGAAGTATGACAGGAGCCCCCAAAATAAGCGCAATGCATATTATAGAAGAACTTGAAGAGACTAAAAGAGGATTGTATAGTGGCACTGTAGGGTATTTTACTCCAGATGGAGATTTTGATTTTAATGTTATTATTCGAAGTATCCTTTATAATGCAGAAGAGCAATATATTTCCTATTCTGTAGGAGGAGCAATTACTGCAAAATCCAATCCTGATAAAGAATATGCAGAATGTTTGCTTAAAGCAAAGGCAATGCGTGAAGTTCTTGAACAAAAATAGCAGATGGATTTTGTACATTAGCAAATCACGATTTTTAACCAACTAAAAATGATATTTTCGCTTTCGCGAAAACATACGAAACTATGAGTGACGATAAAAAGATAATATTCTCAATGACAGGTGTGTCTAAAACATACCCTGGCTCACAAACACCTGTATTAAAGAAGATATATTTAAGCTTTTTTTATGGGGCAAAAATTGGAATCTTAGGGCTTAATGGTTCTGGTAAGTCTACTTTAATGAAAATTATTGCGGGACTTGATACCAATTTCCAAGGAGAGGTAACTTCAGATAAAGAATTTACAACAGGTTATTTAGAGCAAGAACCTAAATTAGATCCTGAAAAAACCGTTTTAGAAGTCGTTAAAGAAGGAGCGGCAGAAACGGTAGCAATACTTGATGAGTATAATAGTATCAATGATCAGTTTGGTCTTGAAGAAGTGTATAGTGATGCTGATAAAATGGAAAAGCTCATGGCTCGTCAAGCAGTTTTACAAGATGAAATTGATGCTCGTGGTGCTTGGGAATTAGATACAAAACTAGAAATTGCTATGGATGCTTTGCGTACGCCTCCTGGAGACCAAAAAATAGGAGTGCTCTCAGGAGGAGAAAAACGTCGTGTGGCATTATGCAGGTTATTATTACAAGAACCAGATGTATTATTACTTGATGAACCTACCAACCACTTAGATGCCGAGTCTGTACATTGGTTAGAGCATCATTTAGCACAATATAAAGGAACTGTTATTGCAGTAACGCATGATCGTTATTTCTTAGATAACGTTGCAGGATGGATATTAGAGCTCGATAGAGGAGAAGGAATTCCTTGGAAAGGAAACTACTCTTCTTGGTTAGATCAAAAATCTA
>CAYYSK010000219.1:0-5933 GCA_964474345.1 uncultured Flavobacteriaceae bacterium | reverse complement strand
TTACGAGTACATAGGAATATAGATATTTCCTCGCTCTAGATTTATGTGTTGTATCTTCAGATGTTTATATGATTTTAAAAAAATAATTTAATATTATCATTATTTGGGATTTACAACTTTCAATAAAACTGTATCACAAAAATAAAAGGATAGTAGTTTTATTTGTTTTGATCATTAGGGCTCATCTATATCAAAAGAATAAGAATAAAAGCCATCTTTTAAATTATCAGTACGCATTTGTGGTACTTCTCTAAAATAACTTTTAAAATCAGCAAGTTGTTGTAATTGTATGCAAGGGAGTTCACAATCTCCTGTTGCCCAAAAGAAATCAATATTGGTGGGCGTATTAATTTCTAAATTCCCTTCTTGATGTGTTGTGTAATTAGCGTGTGTATATTTTGTCTTGGGGTGTGGCGTTATGAGATATTCAGGTGTAAATACACTCAAACCTAATTGAAATTCATTTTCTGTAAGATTACTAAGATTAAATGGTATAAATAATGGGATAGCAATGGCAATTGTAGCAAGAGCTAATCCTAGTTTAATGACTTTTTCTTTTGTAATACATAAAGCAGCTATACAAAGAGATAATAACATGAGAAAGCCAAAAAAGAAACGGTATTGAGGAGAGGTGAGCCATAAAAATAGTAACTGTACAACGCTTGTTATATATAGTATTGTTATTGGTTTTTTGTAATTAGATTTCCAGATAATAAAAGGAAAAATAAAAAGTACTCCGCACATAGCTGTATTAAATAAGCCATGAAGTTTGGGGAGTTTAAACCAATGAAGTATTCTTTGTAAAAGCGTACTGTTTTCATATTCGGTAGGAGTTAAGAAAAATGCATAATGCTTTGTGGTCTCTACTAAATATTCCTGTAAAGGTAAAGGTAAAAGCCAGTCTGCATCTGTCAACCTAAAACTTGCTATAGGATATAATGGGTATCCAGTAATAATACTATTCTTACTAATGAAAAGTATAAAAGCAACTCCAGAAATAATACTTAATTGTAATAGATCTTCACGTATTTTTTTACGATCTCTTAGATACAAAATAATAGGAAACAGGATTATAAAAACTGCAGTTACTTTTATAAATACAGCAAATACGCCTAAAATGAATAAAATAAGATAATTCGATTTGTTATGGGAAGAGTAGTGTTTTATAAACTCTCCAAAAATGATAAATGTAAGCATGTAAATAGGAAGGTCTGGAGATGGAGCGCTTATAAATTGAAATAAGAATACATTAAAAATTGGGAATAGTCCAAGGATAAGAAAATGTTTCTTTTTTTCTTTAAAATAGATGTTTAATGCATCAAAAGCGTATAGATTTCCTAAGATGAGATAAAATCCATTAATATCATTAAGTGTATTTGAAAGTATATCTAGATTGAGAGAACTTTGTAAAATATGCCATCCAGATGTTTGTCCTAGGAAAAAATGGAAATTAGCAAGGCCTTTTACATATCCATAGGTATCAAGCCATTTTATAGTTTGTAGATAATAGGATTCATTATCGATAATATAGGGAGCACTGGCACATTGTGCTAAGGCAAAAAGAATAATGACCCCCCAAAGAATTGTGATATAGGGTGGTAATGTTTTGATTTTCGCTTTAAGCGAAAGAAGAAAGTCGAAGAATCTTTTCCTTTTCCATACCCCTATACCCACAGTTAGTACTAGAAGAGTACTTTCAAAATAACCACTTAACCCATAAAATATAGCCCAAACACTTGCAATCATTGTAATTGCAAATCCTCCTAGAAATAATGTTATAACTGGATGTGTTTTTTCTAGTTTACATACTTCTTGAAACCCTACACCTAGGATACTTGTGATCATAAAGAAATAGCACCAGTATGTAAGTACAATAAGCATATTATTCAGTTACAAAAGATCCATCGACCATTGTTAATTTACGATCTGCCATATTAGCAAGCTCTTCATTATGTGTAACAATAATTAAAGTTTGATCAAACTCATCTCGTAATTTGAAGAATAATTCGTGTAGATTTTCAGCACTTTCGGTGTCTAAATTTCCAGATGGTTCATCAGCAAGAATAAGTGATGGTTTGTTCATAAGAGCTCTAGCTACAGCAACACGTTGTTGTTCACCTCCAGATAATTCGTTAGGCTTATGGTTATATCGATGTGATAATCCTAGAAAATCTAATAATTCTTTAGCTCTTGCTTCTGCTTCTGCTTTTGAAATTTTTGAAATGTAGGCAGGAATGCATACATTTTCTATAGCTGTAAATTCAGGAAGTAATTGATGAAATTGAAAAATAAATCCAATATGTTGATTTCTAAACTTGCTTAACTCTTTTTGATTGTAATGTAATAATGATTGATTATTAATTCCTAAGAAAGCTCCTTCTTTTTCATCTGGAGTATCTAGAGTGCCTAGTATTTGTAATAGAGTAGTTTTACCTGCTCCACTTGGGCCTACAATAGAAACAACTTCTCCTTTTTTTATAGTAAGTGATACATCTTTAAGGACTTGAAGATCACCATATGATTTTGATATGTGTTTTGCTGTTACCATCGCATCTATTTACGAAGTGAAAGTACTACAATATATCACATCAAGCAATCTGCTTACGAAGTCTTTTTGAATATTCCTTTTATATTATTATAGTCTATAAAATAGGTGACTCTTAAAGAAACTGTATGTTGTATAGGTTGATCAAATAGATTTCCAAGACTTTCTGTATAGTCAAGTTGTGATTGATTATCTCTATTAAAAATCTGATTACGGTATAATAATGTTGCTTCACTTCCTGGAGCAAATCTCCATCGGAAACTTACATCCATATTCCATATATTAAAATTTGTGTTAGGATCTCTTCTTACAGTAGTATCATAATCATCAATTTGAGTTCTAGACCCATCATCATTTAATATATAGAATACATTACTACTATGGTCGGCAACGCTCCAGAAATTACGTAATCGTAAATCAATAGCTTTATAAGGATCAAAATTATAGCTTGCAGTAATTGTGTTTTCAAAAGAAGTGACGTCTCTAAGGCCAAGAAAAACTTCTGTATCTGTATTATCTACCCATCCAAAATTATCTTTACGAGTACTGTAATCTGTGGAGAGGATTAAAAGGAATTTATCTGAGAAACGATATCTAGGAGAAAAGTTAACATTGTAATTAACCTGATCTTGATTCCCAAACCATATGCGTGTATTAGCTCTTAAATCAAATGCAAACTTCTTTCTAAAATCAGTAGAGATAAAGCCGCCGCCGCCCCAATTAGGCTCAAATACAACAAAGCGTCCAGCAACTCTAGGCTCAAAGTAATCATTGTTACGAGTATTATAGCTTGTGTTTCCCCCAAATGCAAAACGTTTTTGAGTAAAAAAGAAAGAATTTAATCGAATACTATTTCTAGTCTCAACGCTTGGATCATACAGGCGTTGATGTCTTGCAGTTAATTCTATACGATATCCATTAAACTTTCCTTTAGGCTGTATGAGTTCATAAGAGCCTCCTAAGGTGAAATTATTAAAGTTATTTCTAAAATTTAAACCAAGATCATTAATATCTAAGGTTGTATTAGCAAAATCGTGACCAAAACGATAACGCCATTTTCCCTTAATTTTAGAAAAGTCAAACTCAGACTGAAAACCGGTTGAAAGTCCATCTGGCCTACGTACATTACTTATAATGGCTCTTCCCGATGTTCTGAAATTATTTCCTTTATCAGCGACATCAAATACAGCTCCTGTTACATTTGCATCTCTAAAGCGACTACCACTACGTATAACACTTGTATTAATAATAGATACTGAAGAGTTTTGATTAAACTGTTGATCAAGTACAAATACATTATAATTTGTTAAAGGCTCAATGAGAACTTCTCTACGTTCACCAGTAACATTGTCTCTAATATCTGCAAACGTTCTTTCCGATACAGAATTCAAAAAACCAATTCCTAAACCATTCTTAGTACGTCCAGATATTTTCAAAGAATTTAGAAGCTTCACATTATTAGGAAAATCAACTACTTCTTCATTTTCAGTTAGTTGACCTACACTTCCAGTTGGAGCATCTCCAATACGTCTTGAAAAGAAGATACGCCCTTTTTGAAAGAGATCAATCCCTTCTGTAAAGAAAGGCCTATTCTCACTGAACGTTTGTTCAAAAGGTCCGAGATTGAGTCGTACATTATCAAACGCAACTTGCCCAAAGTCAGGAATTAGTTGAGCATCTAGTGTAAAGCTGTCACTTAAACCATATTTAATATCTAACCCACCAGCAAAATTAGTTTCGTTTTCGCCGTCAATAGTTACAGTTTGCGCTTGCGCGAAGGGGAAAAAAGTTAATCGAACAGGAGGATCAATATTTTCAATACCTTTTATGATACCATTGTATTGTGTATCTCGACCTACACCACGTTCTATACGACTCCAAGTATGAGTTTCATTTCTGCGTAAAAGTCTACGGTAAAAATTAACACTCCAATTTTGAATAGCTATTTCGGGAAAACGTAATGCATTATAGGGGATGCGATATTCTGCATACCAACCTTTTTCATCTCTAGAAACACGACACTCAAATACGACATTAAAACCAAAATCACGATTATTCTGAGTAACTCGCTCATCACCTATAGTTCCTGCACTTGTTACATAAAATCGAGTTTCGTTAATCCCATCATTATAAGTGTTAAGAGCTACAACAAAATTATCTGCTTGTGAACGGACTTCATCTCGTTGACTAAACTGACTAGGAATTAAATCTGGTTCTGAGTCATATAAATAGGCGGCAATATATATTGCTTTATCATCATAAGCCATTTTCACTTCAGTGCGAACATCTTCAGGAATAACGCCTTCATTTCCAGGCTCAAACATATGAAAATCTCCATATGTTGTAAGCTGATCCCAAACAGTATCGTCTAAAACACCATCAATCTTTGGAGGAGTGGTAATACGAGTAGCAGTAAGTTCTTTTGTTTGAGAAAAAACAGATTGCTGCACTATTATAGTAAAGACAAATAAAAAGATGGTCATCCCCTTGGACATAGTAATAATATCATTTAAAAATTGCAAAGCTAAAGTTGTATGTAAGATGATTGTACTAATTAAAAGTTAAAAAGAAAGACAGCTTAGTTAACAAAAAAGTATCTTTGAAAAAGAAAATAATTGCAGAATACAATGGATTATGACTTATAAGAAGTTTGAAGAATATAATATTGAAGTTACAGAAGGGATCAAAAAGAATTTTGAATCTATTATTGATGATTTAGGAGAAGATGTAACAAGAGAAGGTATTGTTAAAACTCCAGAAAGAGCTGCAAAAGCAATGCAGTTTCTTACATCTGGTTATGACATGGATGCAGCTACTATCTTGAAAGGTGCAATGTTTAAAGAAGATTATGATGATATGGTTATTGTTAAAGATATTGAATTGTATTCTTTGTGTGAACATCATATGTTACCTTTTTTCGGGAAAGCTCACATAGCCTACATTCCTAATGGTCATATTGTTGGTTTAAGTAAATTACCACGTATTGTTGATGTATTTTCAAGACGATTACAAGTACAGGAACGATTGACACATGATATTCTAGAATGTATCAATAACACATTAAAACCAAAAGGAGTTGCTGTTGTTATAGAAGCTTCGCATATGTGTATGATGATGCGAGGTGTTCAAAAACAAAACTCTACGACAACGACATCAGGTTTTAGAGGACAATTTGAAAAGATTGAAACTCGTACAGAATTTCTTAAATTGATAAGCTCAAATTTGTCTTAATTCAATGCCATTCCACATATAATTGTACTTGGCACAGGTATTGCTTTAAACAAAAGTGTTATATTTAGTACAATTATGAGTAAATACAAATTATTAATTATCGGTCTTATTATAGACGGTATAGGTGTTTTGACATCAAGTCTTTTTTTTGGTATAG
>CAYYSK010000218.1:0-5994 GCA_964474345.1 uncultured Flavobacteriaceae bacterium | reverse complement strand
GTAAAGACAGTTTTTCTTTCTTTAATACAGATACTGAGCATAAAGAAAAAGTAATCGCACTCTTTGAAGATTTTAATCTTGATGGTCGTCGTGTAAGTGTGGAAGAGACACAAGGTGGCGGTGGCCGCGATCGTAGACGTGGTGGTGGAGATCGCAGACGTAATGATCGTCGTGGTGGAGGCCGTCGTCGTAGTGATGGAAGTAGTTTTAAAAGTGGAGATCGCCGCCGTAATAATGATGATAGACGTGGTGACGGTGGAGACCGCCGTCGTAATAGTGATGATCGTGATCGTAACAGAGAACATTCTTCAGAAGGAGGAAATCGCCGCCGTAATGATTCAGATAGATCATCATCTTATGGAAGTTCTGAAGGTGGCGGGCGTCGTCGTTCATCATCTAATGATCGCAAACCAACACGTGCTGAACGTGGAGGACCTAGATCCCCACGTAGATCAGATGACAACTCTACCAATAACTCTCCTTTTTCTGGAAAAAGAAGACGCCGTAGTTAATCTTTATAATAAATTCATACAACTTGATACGTTAGAAGTTAAATACTATTATTGGCATTAAATTTCTAACGTATCAAATAAGTATAATTGTTATATTTATGGTAAAAATGTAGTTTTGACTAGTTTTTTACGACGGAATGCATAAATTAACACCC
The DNA here is from genome assembly GCA_964474345.1 of uncultured Flavobacteriaceae bacterium. Taxonomy (GTDB): domain Bacteria; phylum Bacteroidota; class Bacteroidia; order Flavobacteriales; family Flavobacteriaceae; genus Dokdonia. The sequence continues at coordinate 5,327 of CAYYSK010000218.1, read as the reverse complement.
ATTATGAAACGATTGTTATTTACATTACTCCTGTTAAGTGGTATGAGTTCTGTTATTGCTCAAGAAAATAACGCTGCTATACAAGAAAATGATTCAGTTCCTACTCTTGAAAAAGGGTATATTAATGGATCTGTTTTAAGCTCATCTACAGATGATCCATTACAAAATGTAAATATTGTAAACCTTACCAATCTAAAAGGAGCAATTACTGGAAAAGAAGGTACTTTTGAAATCAAAGCTCAAGTAGATGACACTTTGTTTTTCTCTTACTTAGGGTATAAAACATTACAAGTACGTGTAAGTGCTGACTGGGTAAAGTACGGTAATGTAAAGATTAAAATGACTGAGATAGGTATCGCTCTAGAAGAGGTTGTTGTACAAGAGATACAATTAACAGGGTATTTAGAGATAGATGCAAAAAGAATACCTATTTATAACAATTCTCGTTTTAGTATTTCTGGACTAAATACAGGATACGAAGGAGGTAAAACACAACCTGGAGCTGTATCTAAAGTAATTAATGCCATTTTTAATCCCGCAGATTTACTCTATAATCTATTTGGCAAAAAACCTGAACAGCTTAAGAAAATGCGTAAAATGAAAGAAGATGATAAAGTGCGTAATCTTCTTGAAAAGAAATTTGATAGAGAAACACTTGTTGCTTTATTACAAATAGATAGAAATGATATAGATGCCATTTTAAATAATTGCAACTACTCAGATAATTTTATTGTCACTGCAAATGATCTTCAAATATTAGATGCTATTAGCGAGTGTTATGAAGAGTATAGAGTACTCCAAAGAAAATAGAAATCATTATATATATAAATAAAGCTTTCTTATTTATGTATCTACAACTGAGATTTTAAATGCATTGGGTCAAGATTCTAATATTTTTTTAAGATTACGTAATCCTTCCTCAAAATCTTTACCAACAGCTTTATCCATATTAAAGAAGTTCATAAATACGGTTGCAGGAAATTTATTTTTCCCTTTAAAACCCCATACTAATTTTGTTTGCCCTGGTCCTGCATCTTCTACAGTATAATAACCATCACTTACTGATTTCCAAGGTTTCAAAAAGACTAAATAGTTATCTATACGTTCATTTTCTATAATAGAAGTAATTGTTTGACTTCCCATACCTACATCTTTATTTCCTTCCCAACTTGATTTAAAACCTACTTCTCCATCTGTACCTGAGTAGGTTTGTTTCATATCTGGATCTTTAAGTTTCCAAGGAGACCAATGATCTTGATTTTTAACTATTTTAATGTATGGAAATACAATTTCTTTAGGTCTATCAATAATAATGCTTCGGTTTACATTATAGGTTTTGGGACCTATTACTGCAAGAATAATGATCACGATCAATATTGCTGCAATTACATAAATAAAAGTCATCATAATTATAAAAGTATTTGTTAGTTCTTTAAACCCGAATTATGCATTAGAACTTCGTAATGAGGGTTGAACATATAATAAAATATGACATTTTATGAGTTTTAGCGTAGCACCGTAAAGCCTGTCTTCACGAAGGTGGAGAGTTAAACTCAAAAATGTAGTGTAACGGTATATTTTGCAGTACGTTCAAGTTGTAATAGACTTTCTAATACATAATTTGTGTTAAATGTAAACAAATTAGAATTAATCTTTAAAAAAAAGAGTGTTTTATCTACTTGACAAAACACTCTTTTTATGATAGTATAGGTATACGCTTACAACGCAGCAATAATATCTAATGGGTCTGCTCTTAACTTATAATCTTCAGCTAGATAATGATAAGTAACTTTACCATCTTGCCCTATAATATACGTAGCTGCAATTGGTAATTCATTAGCTTCATTACCTTGACTCTGTATAAGGTCTATTCCAAACTTATTATAGAGTGTTACTAAATTCTCTGGCAACTCATATACAAGTCCTAATGAACGTGCTAATTCATTATTCTCACTAGTTAACACTTCAAAATCCAATTCATTTTTTTCTTGAGTTGTTAATGAATTATCTGGTGTTTCTGGTGTTATTGCGATAAGTTGCGCCTCTTTTGCTTTTATTTCTGGTATAGTATTCTGCAAAGCTTTTAATGCAATATTACAATATGGGCACCATCCTCCTCTGTAAAAAGTCAATACAACACGACCTTCATTAAGTAACTTTTCAAGAGATACTTCTTTTCCTTTTGCATTAGGTAATGTAAAATCTGGAAATTGATCACCAGTTTTAATCGCATCATCCAATATATTAGTTGCTTTTAATGCTTCAATTGCCTCTCTCATGGTATCTTGAGCAACACCCGGATGTCTCTTTACACTATTATCTGCATATTCTTTAAGTTGTTCTGTAAGTGTCATAGTTATGTGTTATTTTTTGAGTAAGTCTCTTTAGATTTTGCATGATTACAAAGTTTTATAAAAAAATTATAGTGCCACTTTAATATGCAAAATTTAGAGTAGTTCGCTTTCGCGAAAGCGTATAAAAGAGCAGTGTATATTTACTGTTCTGGATTATCTTCTTCCCAACGAGTAATAATACGATCTACATCTTTGATCATTTTTTTTGTCCACTCTATCTTTTTTTCTAGAATCTCCATCTCAGATAATTGCCAATCAATTGTAGATGTTTTTAACGTGTTCATTACATGTTGTAGAGTAATAGCTGCAGAAACAGAGATGTTAAGACTTTCTGTAAAACCAACCATAGGAATATATATAAAGTCATCTGCTACCTCCATAACATCAGCACTTAGTCCTTCTGTCTCTCTTCCAAAAAATATGGCTGCTTTTGTTGAAACATCAAAATCTTCTAATCGATGTGCCTTTTGATGTGGTGTCGTAGCTATAATACGATATCCTTTATTTTTTAAATTTTGCACACAGGTTTTTGTCGTTGTGTGTCGTTGCACATCCACCCATTTCTGAGCTCCCATGGCAATCTCTCTATCAATACGTTTTGCATTTATCTCTTCTATCACATGGAGTTCTTGTACTCCAAAAGATTCACAACTACGTATAACAGCACTTGTATTATGAAGTTGATATACATCTTCTACAGCTACAGTAATATGATACGTGCGTTCAGATAATACACGATCAAATAGAGCTATACGACGTTCGGTTAAAAACGATTGTAAATATGTGAGTAGTTTATGATTCATAATCATTGTTTACAAAGTAAAGATACAGTACTTTTAACCTAGAACTTATCTTGACTTTTTTTTACTTTCATATTTTGTATTTTCTGTACTGATTTTACAATTTTGAACTTTCGGCAAACTAAAAATCGCTTCACCAGTGTGAAAAGTTTTCATTTTCGATTCCAAACAAAAAGTCAAGATAAATTCAAATAAAGAATTCTCATGGAAAAACAGAAAGTTGTTATTATTACAGGAGCTGGTATCAGTGCTGAAAGTGGATTAAAAACATTTAGAGACTCTAATGGATTGTGGGAAGGCCATGATGTAATGCAAGTAGCTTCACCTCAAGGTTGGACAGATAATATGGAATTGGTTTTGGATTTTTATAATCAACGTCGCAGACAACTACTCAAAGTACACCCTAACCAAGCGCATAATGCATTGGTTGATTTAGAAGATTATTTTGATGTACATATTATCACTCAGAATGTAGATGATTTACATGAAAGGGCTGGAAGTTCAAGTGTATTACATTTACACGGAGAATTATTAAAAGCTCGAAGCACCTATGACGAAGATCTTATTTTCGATTGGAGAACAGATATTACTGTTGGTGATATGTGTGAACATAATTTTCAATTACGTCCTCATATTGTATGGTTTGGAGAAATGGTCCCATTATTAGAATCTGCTGCAGCATTGGTAAGTCAAGCAGATTATATCGTAATCATTGGTACATCCATGCAAGTGTATCCTGCAGCTGGATTAATAGATTATGCAAAGTTAACAGCATCTATACATTTTGTAGATCCTAAACCTGCTATTTCTGAGCGTTCAAATCTTACTATATATGCAGAAACAGCTACTATCGGTGTTCCTAAAGTAGTGAAGGTATTAATTGAAGAACAACAGGTTTAATATTATTGTGCTTTATCTAAAGCGTATTGTAATCTCGCTGTTTGCACCCAAGTAATAATGGCTTTGATCTGATCATCTGTTAATCGTGCTTCTTTATGAGTCCACGTATATGAATCTAATGGCATTTCTTTGTCTTCTACCATTTCTATGACCTCTTCTAATTTGTGATCTTTACGTTTTACAGAATAAGTAGACCATTCTGAAAAATTAAGATGTTTTTTTCCATCTTTGATATGATCAGCCAACCAATAAGAAACAGGGGCAATTTCTGCATACCAAGGATATTTCGTTTGATTACTATGACAGTCAAAGCACGTTTCTTTAAGTATTCCTTCTACAGAAGCTATCGGTTTTGTTTCGTTTAAAAAAGGTTGAACACTATCGTAATTCCCTTCTTGATTTTTATCTGAACGTATAAATTGCATGACAACTAACACTAGTAACGCTAGTATTAAAAATCGTTTTAACCACTTCATAAAAACTATATTGATTGAATTACCAAGATACAAGTTATTAAAATACATTTCCTATTTTTAACATACCAAACAAGTATCGTGACATATCAAGAACTATATGATCAACTCAGTTATGTAAATCATAGCCGTAAAAAACGAGCCTATTATGCACAATTAGTTATAGGCAATCCTTCCTTAATGCCGCTGATTATAAAGATTTTATTTAAAGTAAATGACCCTATATCAAATAGAGCAGGGTGGCTTTTAGAATTTGTATGCAAGACAGACCTCAGCATGCTTTTTCCTTATCTGGATGTATTTACAGAAAAAATGAGTACTGTACATCAAGATTCTGCTGTACGTCCTGTAGCCAAGATATGTGAGTATCTCGCCTTATCGTATTATAAAAAGAAAAATCCAAAAACCATTAAATATCTTACCCGCATACATAAAGAGCGCATCACCGAAGCAGGGTTTGACTGGTTAATCACAGAGCAAAAAGTAGCTGTAAAAGCCTATACGATGACAAGTTTATTTTGGTTAGGAACAGAAATAGATTGGATACATTCTGAATTGCATCGCATTATGGAAGATGACTATCATAAGGGGAGCGCTGCCTATAAAGCCCGATGTAGACATATGTTTGAAGCGATAAAAAAGTTTAGAAAATAATACCAAATAGATTTTAAACTCGAATTATGCATTAGAACTTTGTGATAAAGGAGGATGTATAATAAAATATGATATTTATGAGTTTTAGCGTAGCATTGCTACGGTTTCATTTTATTATGAAATATAAGTGTTATAGAAACTAATTA
>CAYYSK010000217.1:0-5996 GCA_964474345.1 uncultured Flavobacteriaceae bacterium | reverse complement strand
GAAGATTGCGATTGGTAATCATAATAGGGCGTTGGATATCTACCAATGTTTTTTTATGATTATCCAATGCCATTTCTCTATACACTTCACTTTTTAAAACAATCCCTGTAATATGATCTATATCCTTTTCATACACTGGTATTCTAGAAAAACGTAATTCTTGATTTGCTTTAAAGAACTCACTAATTGTCGTTGTTGAAGATGCTGTTTTCATAACAGTACGAGGAGTCATGACATCTTTGGTAAGTATTTCTTTAAAAGAAAGTAAATTATTTAATATTTTACTTTCAGACTCTTCAAATACACCTTCTTCACTAGCCATTTGTGCCATTGCTGTAAAATCTTCACGACTTAGTACACTTCCGTGTCCTTTCCCTCCTACAAGCTTTGTTGTACGTTGTAATAACCAAAGAATCCCTGTCCACTTAAGAGGAAAAATAAGAACTTTAAGAGCTTTTGCAGTAAAATTTGCAAGTTGTTTCCAATACGTAGCACCAATTGTTTTAGGAATAATCTCTGAAGCTACTAGTATAAGGAATGTCATAATTCCAGATACTAATCCAACAAAGTTAATTCCAATAAATTCAAAATCGGGATATAAATCTGCAGCTACTTTACCTACCATCATAGCTCCTACCGTATGTGCTAGTGTATTTAATGTAAGTATGGCAATGAGTGGTTTGTCTACATCATTTTTTAATTCTTCGAGTCGTGAAGCATAACTTTTGCCTTCACTCTTCTTAATATTAATAAATGTAGGAGATATACTTAGAAGCACTGCTTCTAGTATCGAGCATAGAAATGAAAAGAAAATAGAAACCGTTGCCCAAAAAAGGAGTTGACCCATAGTTTATTAAACTGTTTTTGTAAAGGTATATAAATTGACGGAATTTGAACAAAGAAAAGAAGTATGGTGTCTTAGATTATAAAAAAGATGATTTTATTGCATAAAAAAAGGCGGAAAGTTCCACCTTTTTTTGCCCCAAATCTACCATGAACTTAACCTACTTATGCTATGGCTTTGCTAATATAAGAGGGTTTTCCCTACTAACATTATCTTTTAGACCAACAACACTTTTTTTAGACGAAATACACAATTTATCAACAATTTATGTATTTATTAAGACTTGTTTTAATAAGCACGAGCGCTATTCCCTTCCATATAATTGATAAAAGCTCTGTTAACAACTCTATTTCCTCCATTAGTAGGATAGTCTCCTGTAAAGTACCAATCTCCTAAATTTTTAGGACAAGCTTTATGAAGATTTTCTACAGTTTGATAGATAATTTCTACTTCTGGTTTTACAGTTTCATCGCTAAGTAATTCTGCAATTTTTGTAGAGATATCTTGGTCTGTAAAAGGGTCATAAATTTCTTTTACAAAATTTTGAACATTTTTGTCTTTGAGATCTACTTGCGCTTTACATTTTTCATATACTTCATTAATTATAGCTTCTCTTCCGCTTTCTTTAAGAAGGGCTATAGCTGCTCTAAAAGCAATAAAGTCTTCCAGTTTTGCCATGTCAATTCCATAACAATCGGGATAGCGTATTTGCGGTGCAGAAGAGACGACAATAATCTTTTCTGGATTAAGGCGAGCCATCATTTTAATAATACTCTTCTTAAGTGTTGTCCCTCTTACGATACTATCATCTATAATCACAAGCTTATCCTCTGGTTGAATAACTCCATATGTTACATCATATACATGAGCAACAAGATCATCACGACTACTGTCTTCTGTTATAAACGTTCTAAGTTTTGCATCTTTTATCGCAATCTTTTCTGTTCTTAGCTTGCGCGAAAGTATACGTTCAAGTTCCGTTTCATCTATCGTTCCTTTTGCTTCAAGTATTTCTTGTCCTTTTTGTCTATTAAGCTCATCTTGAGCAGCTTCAACAAGTCCATAAAAAGAAGTTTCGGCAGTATTAGGAATAAAACTAAACACCGTATTTTTTGTATCGTGATTTATACTTTTAAGTACTTCTGGCATTAAAAGTCTTCCTAATAATTTACGTTCTTTATATATTTCGGCATCACTTCCTCTTGAAAAATAGATGCGTTCAAAAGAGCATGCTTTTCGCGTAAGCGGTTTTAATACTTCTTTTATACTTAGTTTTCCGTTTTTCTTAACTATAAGTGCTTTTCCTGGATCTAATTCTTTTACATCTTCAAAAGCAACATTAAATGCTGTTTGAATTACTGGGCGTTCACTTGCTACGACAGCAACTTCATCATCCTCATAGTAATATGCAGGACGGATACCTGCTGGATCTCTTAATACAAAAGCATCTCCATGACCTAGAAGACCTACCATCGCATATCCTCCATCCCAATCTTTTGAGGCTCTTTTTAGTATTTTTTCAACTTTTAAACGTTCTGCTATTTGGGGAGAGGCTTGTTGTTTATTATATCCTTCTTTCTTTAGTTTTTTATAGAGTTTTGCTACCTCATCGTCTAGAAAATGTCCTATTTTTTCCATGACCGTAATTGTATCTGCATGTTCTTTAGGGTGTTGTCCTAATGAGACCAACTTATTAAAAAGCGTACTTACATTGGTCATATTAAAGTTACCTGCTACAATTAGATTACGATGCATCCAGTTATTTTGGCGTAAAAATGGGTGTACATTTTCTACACTATTTTTACCAAAAGTTCCATATCTGACATGACCCATAAGCACTTCTCCTAGATAAGGAACGTTGCTTTTTTGCCAATCTACATCATCTTTACGATCTGGATTTGCTGTCATAACTTCATTGATACGACCATTGATTTGAGCAAAAATATCTTGTATAGGTTGCTGTTCTGTAGATCGTTGTCTTGAGATATAACGTTGTCCAGGAGCCATGTCTAATTTAATACTTGCAAAACCAGCTCCGTCTTGACCACGATTGTGCTGTTTTTCCATCATTAAATACATTTTGTTTACTCCATAAAATGCAGTGCCATATTTTTCTTTATAAAAAGAAAGCGGTTTTTTCAATCGTATTAGGGCGATTCCACATTCATGTTTTATTGCATCACTCATAATAGGTATACTTTAATAGTAAAAGCAAATGCGCTCCATATTTTGGAGCGCATCAATATTAATTAAGTTCTATTTCAAACTGCGTAAGTTGTTTAAACTGTTGCAGGCGTTTTCTTATTTCTTCGGCAGTTACATTCTCTAACCGTTCTGTTCCAAATTTTTCTACTGTAAATGAAGCAAGGCAAGATCCATAAATTAATGCTTGTTTCATATTTTCAAAGGTAATGTCACCGCTACGAGCTAAAAAACCTGCAAATCCTCCTGCAAAAGTATCTCCAGCTCCTGTAGGATCAAATACTTCTTCTAACGGAAGTGCAGGTGCAAAAAACACTTCATCATTATGAAATAATAATGCGCCGTGTTCCCCTTTTTTAATCACTACATATTTAGGTCCCATATCGTGAATCTTTCGGGCAGCAGTAACTAGAGAATATTCCCCACTTAATTGACGAGCTTCTTCATCATTTATTGTGATAACATCTACTTTCTTAAGAGTCGTTTTAAGTTCTTCTAGAGCTATATCCATCCAGAAATTCATCGTGTCTAAGATGACAAGCTTAGGGTTTGTCATTTGTTCTATAACACTAAGTTGTACAGATGGTTGTAAATTACCTAACATTACAATCTCTGCATCTTTATATAAAACAGGAACCTTAGGATTAAAATCTGCAAGTGTATTTAATTCTGTTACGAGCGTATCTCGAGTATTCATATCATTATGATATTTACCACTCCAAAAAAACGTTTTTCCTCCTTTTACAACTTCTAATCCTTCTAAATTAATATTTCTGTTTGTTAGAAGGTCTATGTATTCTTGTGGAAAGTCTTCTCCTACAATAGATACAATAGATGAGTCTATTTTAAATTGTGACGCTGCAAGACTTATGTATGTAGCAGCACCACCAAGAATCTTATCTGTTTTACCAAAAGGGGTTTCAATGGCATCAAAAGCGCAAGTACCTACAATAACTAATTTACTCATCTATTTTTTTTGCAAATATATAGCTTTAAAGACAAAGAAAAATAGGATTTATAGACTCAATTTTGAGTCATCTCTTTATAAGAATCTAGTTTACTATGTAACTCGGTAAACGTTTTAAAAGGACCTTTTACAAGTAATGGATTTACAATAATAGCTGGCACACTTCCTCCTGGGTCCATATGTATTTGTTGCGTAGCTCTTATACCATTATCTTCTCGTTCTAACAGCCAAAATCCAGAGAGTTTTTCTATACGCAGACAGTTATCTTCAATATCAAGTATATCAGAAACAGTTTCTATAGATAGTAAAATTCTGTCTTCTGTTTGTTCTACAAGCTTTAGTTCTGTTACTACATCTCTATCTTTTATAGGCCAAGGCATTTCTTGTTTATAATAAAAAAAGCGAGAGTTTTCAGAATCCTTAAGAATACGATAACTTACATTAAACTCACAAGATGGTGTATATGTAGGAGCATCATACAATTCATGTAAAAGCTCTTCAAATGTTGTATCAATAATCGATGTTGCCTTAAATTCTTTAAAAGGACTATTAGGAAAAGAGCGTGTATATATTTCAATATTATCCTTTGACTTCTTAAGCTTCCATTCTTCTGGTTCTCCACTTGTAAAAGGGAGCAATACAAAAAATGTAAGATAAAATAATGTCTTCATAGCGGGGCTTTAGTAGGGCAAACTTAAAAAAAATTACAAACTAGAGCTGTTAAAGTAATCACTTCCTTCCAAAGTCTGCAGGAATCTCACCCCATGCCTTAGTTTCCCACTTTACAATAATCGTTGTGTACGTATTTGTTTTAAGCCATTGTTCAGCTCGGCGTACGAGATTATATACATCTTTATTACGGGAATTTTCTTGAAGTTTTGTATTACAAACTTTCTTTTTTACCCAACCAATTGCAATACGTGAATCTGAATAAATAATACGATCACTACCTATCTTTTTAAGATATGCAAGTCCGTGTACAAGAGCTAAAAACTCTCCTATATTATTAGTTCCTTGTTTAAAAGGGCCTTGATGAAAAAGTTGTTTTTCAGTTTGTGTATCTACACCTCGATACTCCATAACACCAGGATTTCCAGAACTCGCAGCATCTACTGCAATAGAATATAGATTTGGCTCACCATAAGCTGCTTTTTCTTCTGGAGTAAGGGCTTTCTTTTTTTTAGAGGTTCCTTTTACATCTGCATAGTCTTTATTGTAAGCTGTTTTTGCTTCGGCAAATGTTGAAAAAGATTTATACTGAGCTCCTGCAAAACCATCTATCATGGCTTTACAATCTTTCCAAGTAAGATAAATTCCTGGTTTCTTACCTTGCCACACCACATAAAACTTTTCTTTTTTCTTAGACATATGTATTCATATTCTCCATAAAGATGGCGTTTTCATATTTAAATTATTGATTCTTCAGCAACTTTTCTATGACTATAGGAAAGTGTTCATATTCTAATTGATGCACTTTTTGAGCAATGGTTTCAGGAGTATCCTCTTGGGTAACTTCTACCTTTTCTTGAAAGATATATGCACCTTTATCATATTCAGGAGTTACCTTATGAATCGTTATTCCTGTAAAGGTTTTTTTTCCTTTATGCGCTTTCGCGAAAGCGTAAACAGCTTCATGAACATACTTCCCATACATGCCTTTACCTCCAAAATTGGGTAATAATGCAGGGTGTATGTTTATAATTTGATCAGGATACAGATTAATTATTTTTTCTGGAAAGAGCCATAAAAATCCCGCCAAAACGATTAGATCAGGTTTAGAGGCTTGTAAAAGATGTACAATATCATCTGTTTTATAGAGCGAAGTTCTATTAAAACTGATAGCGCTTATTTTACTCTTATTTGCACGGTCTAAAACTTTGGCACCCTTGTTGTTACTGAGCACTTGCACTATTTGAGCATCCGTACTACCCTTAAAATGATTAATAATACGTTGGGCATTTGTACCGTTACCCGAAGCAAAAA
>CAYYSK010000216.1:0-6001 GCA_964474345.1 uncultured Flavobacteriaceae bacterium | reverse complement strand
AAATATCCAAATCGAATAAAACAGTAACTTCATGAGATCCTGAATTGAAGCTACTTAAATTGGTGGTTGTATAGTCATATGCATAACCAATTCTGAGGTCTGGTGTTATCCTGAAATTTATCAGTCCACTTACTGCATCATCTAAACGATAAGCTAAACCTGCTTCTATCTTGCCATTAATTAAAGCGCTTGCCGTAAGATCTATAGCTACAGGTGCTCCTCTAACACTTCTTACTAAAAATGATGGCTTTAATTTTAAATCTTGATTCACATCAAATACATATCCACCGGTTAAATAAAAGTTTATTTCTTCAACCCCAGTAGAGCTTATTCCGTTTTCATTTTCCAAATGAGTTGTTGTCAATAAGTTTGGAGCAGATAATCCTAAATAATAATTATCTGTAAAGTAAAATGCCCCTATTCCTAAATTAGGAAATGCTCTATTAATATCATTAGTAAATGCAAAATCTGTACTTCTATCTCCTGATTGCAAATTAAACCCATTAAAATCAGTATTAAAAAAAGTCACACCTGCTTTAAGCCCAAAAGATATTTTACCTTTAAAACCAACAGGTAACACATAAGCAAAATCTGCATACACGTTATTTTCTGTAACAATATCTCCAATATTATCATTAGTAAATGATACTCCTAATTCTATTTTTTCATTTATAGGCGTATGTGCAAAAAAGCTTCCTGATTGTGGCGCACCATCTATGCCTACCCATTGAGATCTGTATATTCCTCCTAAATTTAGTATATCTTCTTGTGCTGTTGCATAAGCTGGATTTATGACACTTAAATTATACCTGTATTGAGTATATTGAACGTCCTGCTGCCCATAACTTTTAAGTGACAGAAATATCAATCCTGCAAGGGCTATTGTTTTTATATATATATTTAAATTTTTCATTTTTTCTAAAATTGTGTATTATTCAAAAAATTATCTACTTAAGTATAAGCGACCTTGCATAGGTCTTGTTATTCCATCGTTTAAGTTTAAAATATAGAAGTATACGCCTACTGGTAAATTTCCGTTTCCGATAACCCTAGATTGATTAGATGTTCCATCAAAACGAGGGGTTGATGCATTTCCTCTATAAACAATATTACCATTACGGTTAAATATTTCTATATCAAAATTTGGAGCTATTACATCTAGATTATCAAAGTCAAAGGTGTCATTAACGCCATCTCCATTAGGGGAAAATCCATCTGGTAAAACTATATCACCACATGCAGTTAAGTCTGGAGTTACTGCTAACCTCACACTACTTTCACAACTTGAGGTTGGATCAATAAGTGCTGCATAATATGTAACCCCTAGAGCTAATACCGTTGAATTACTTATCACATTACCATCTACCGCTGCATCATACCAAACTACATTATTTGAAGTCAAATCAAATTCAGCTATATTTAATGTTAAGTCATTAATTAGTGGTCCATCATTGATACACAATTCTAAATTAGTATCAATCAATGTTGGTGTCGGCGCATCATTAACAGTTACAGTTACTGACATAGCTTCCGAAGATTTACATCCAGAAGCTCCTGTTTGTGTCACAAAGTAATCTTCACCATCTTCCAAAGCATCTGTTAAATTTAAAGCTGTTGTTAATGTTGCATCTGTATACCATATAATGGTTCCTGTTGCTGTAATAGAAGCATCTAAATCTGCAATCGTTGGATTATCTTCTTGACAAAACTCAGGAGTTGTATTAATAACTTCCACAGGATTAGTATCACCTACTGTTACTGTTACTTGTGCACTTGCATCTGTTACACATGGTGCAATTGCAGTTACTGTGTATGTATAAGTTCCTGCAGTATCCACAGCTGGATCAAAAACCCCTGTCCCACTAGCTAATGCTGGTGACCAAATACCATTTACGTCTGGAGTACCTCCTAATTCTGTAAATAAATCTACTGAGCCGTCAATTACACAAATTGAAATAGCATTATCTGTACCTGCATTTGGTGCTGGTGTTACTGTTACTACTACATCACTACTTGTAATACCACATGCATTAGTTAACGTATAGGTATATGTGTTTGAAGCATCCACTAAAGGATCAAAAACTCCTGTCCCACTAGCTAAAGCTGGTGACCAAACACCGCCAACATCTGCTGGTCCTATTAGTGTAAATAAATCAACTGTTCCTGTATCATCACAAGTATCTAAAACAGCATCTGTTCCTGCACTTAATGGGCCTTCAATAATTACTGTAATCGTTGTGCTTGTATCTATACATGGCGCTGAAGCCGCTACAAAGTATGTGAAATTATAAGTCCCTGGAGCTATTCCTGAGGCATCAAAAATATTATTTGTAACTCCTGTTAAAGCTCCAGTGGCATCATCATCTTGCCAAATACCACTAGTATTTTGACTACCGTCTAAACCTGTATTAAGATCTATATTAGTATTATCATTACATGCTATAATTCCTGGTGTTACGGCTATTCCAGAATTAGGAGACATAAAAATTGTAACTAAAACTTCTAAACGAATAGATGATTCACATCCCGTAGTCCCATCTGTTTGTGTGGAGAAATAATTTTCACCATTTATTAAAGGAGTTGATGGGTCTAGTGGAGTTCCTCCTGTTGCTTCATCATACCACTGGATGCCTGTTCCTGTTGCAATAAGATCTGCTACTGTTGCCATATCACAAAACTCTTGTGTTGTAGCTGCTGTTGGTGGTGACGTATCATTAATTGTGATCGTTACCATCACTAAATCATCATCACAAGTTCCTATCGCATCTACATCATATGTAAAATCATAAACTCCTGGTGCTAGACCATCTAATGTCACTATATTTCCTACTAATGTATTTGAAGGCGTATCGTCACTCCAAACACCAGTTTGATTTTCGCCATCTAGTAAATCAAATAAATCAAGTGTTTGCCCTGTAGTAATATCTGCAGCACAAAATTCTGGAGAACCATTTACAGTTCCTGATTCTGGTGCTTCTAAAATTGTTATGGTTACTGTGCTACTATTTGAACAACTGTTAGCATCTGTTATACTATAAGTGTAATTAAAAACTCCTATGGTTAATAGTGTTAAATCTACATTACTACCAGTTAAAGCTCCTGAACTATCATCATCTGTCCATATTCCTCCTATATCGTTCCCTGTTAATTGATCAAATAAATTTAAAGGAGAATTTGCTATTAAATCATTTTCACAAAATTCTATTGGAGTTGCTATTCCTGTATTTGGTAATGCATTTATTATAATTGTTACTGTTACTAAATCATCGTCACAAGTTCCTATAGCGTTTACATCGTATGTAAAGTTAAAAGTTCCTGGTGTAAGTATTGATACATCTATTACGTTAGGGCTTACTGCTCCTGTATTATCAGTTCCTACAAACCAAGTTCCCGTTTGATCTTCGTCATCTAATAAATCAAATAAATCAAAACTTATAGAGCCCTCTCCTTCACAAAATTCTGGAGAACTGTTTACAGTTCCTGATTCTGGTGCCGGATCTACTGTAATTGATATGGTTTCCATATCACTACAAGTTCCATTATCTATAGTATATGTGAAGCTAAATGGGCTTCCAACCACTGTAAATCCTGTAATATCAATAGGGTTTGTGACTGGGTCACCGTTTACATCTGTCCAGATACCTGTATCATTATCTTGAGAACCGTCTAAAGCTGTAAACAAATCAAATGGTGAATTTGCAGCTAAATCGTTTTCACAAAATGTAGCATTAACTGCTACCCCTGCATTAGGGTCTGCCAATACAATAACTTGAACTGTTGTAGACTGTTCTGGGCATGGGTTTGGTGATAGATTTTGTGTATATGTAAAATTAAATGTTGCTGGAGTAAATCCTGACAAGTCTATAGGCGATGTAACTATAGGATCTGTACTTAAAGTACCCATAGTCCATTGGCCACCTGGATCTTGAGTTCCATCTAATAATGAAAATAAATCAAATGATGTAGGCAATCCACTTTCACAAAATGAAATAGGATTATTTGTTGAAGGGTTTCCTGAGTTTAATACTTCAAAAACTGTTATCGTTACTGTAGTTATTTCATCTGGACATGCGTTATTTGATTCTACTGTATAAGTAAACACATGAACACCTGGAGTTAATAATGTAATATTAACGGTTCCTAAATTTCCATTTGTCGTTGCTAATGGTCCTGACCAGGTTCCAGTAGTATCTGGCATTCCTCCTAATACATCAAATAAATTTAAAGGTGAATTTGCAGCTAAGTCATTTTCACAAAACTCTAAAGTTCCTGAGATTCCAGCATCTACTGGATCTGAAATTGTTACTGTCACCGCAACTGGGTCGCTGTCGCAAAACCCTTGTATTTGAACAAAATATGTATTTCCATCTATTAAAGGTGTTGTAAGTGGTAAAGCTGGAGGAATAGGGTTTCCTGCACCATCAATATCATCAAACCAACTAAATATTGCAGTAGTTCCTGGATCTAATTGAGCCACTGTAAGCGGTGTCGTTGTAGAACAAAACTCTTGCATTGGATCTGGAGTAGGATTAGCAGGAGCTGTTATTACAGCTATACTTCCTATTTCAATCTGACTTCTATCTCCACCACTATTTATAAATACAATAAAATAATCTGCTGGACCCATAGGGACTAAATCTGTAGGTAATACTATAGTCGTCAAATCAAAATCTGAGTAGATTTCAACGGAACCACCAGCTGGTATTCCAGCTTGTAAAACCATATCTATATAATCTTGAAATGTAGGGTTGTCATTACTACAAAAAAATTGATCTAGATTAAGCCCTGAAGGATCTACTGAAAAATCAACAATCAAAGGTGGTCTGATTCCACAAACTCCTGTTGCATCTCCAGCATAATAAGTCCCTTCAACTACAAGTTGGTTATCATTAAATGCAGTTCCTCCTGTAGGAGTATCATACCAAATAACATCTGCACTTACTGGTGCTGCTATTGCATCGAGGCCTGCAAATGTTAATCCTGATGCATCTGAAATAGGTGGTCCTGGTTGCGTAATAGTTGGACATTGTGCAAATGATAACAATGCCCAAGAAAATACCATAATATAGAGCATAGTCTTTGCTATGGATCTAAACGAGGTTTTAGTTTTCATGATTTGGTTTAATTAGTTAATAGATATTCTATAAAACTCATTGTATAATTTAATTTAAAAATGCGTATTGAAACGATATAATAAATTTATTATTGGCGCAATTTAGCGATTATTTTTGTATTTCAACCTATTTTATTGCATTTAATCTGATTTTTAAGCTTTTAAGCGATTATTAAAGTTAAATAAAAACGTGAAAAAGCCCTGTATACATCAACGATACAACGATATTTAGGTATTAATCAATCGCCTAATAAATAATTTTATAAAACACTGATTATTAGTATAAAAACTCATTAAAAACAACAAAAGCCTTTCAAATTGAAAGGCTTTTGTTGTTTATTTAAGCAGAATTACTGCTAAGTTAATTAATGTTGTAATTCTTCTTCTCCATCTTTTAAAGGAATATTTTGCGGTACAAAATCTTCGTCGTGACCAGGCTTACTATAATCATAAGGCCATCTGTGTACGTGAGGAATTTCCCCTTCCCAGTTACCATGTATATGTTTTATAGGGGCAGTCCATTCTAAAGTAGTTGATTTCCATGGATTTTGCACTGTTTTCTTTCCATAAAAAATACTGTAGAAAAAGTTCCATAAATATATAATTTGAACGATTCCTCCAATTAATGCAAATATTGTGATAATAACATTTACATCTGATAGGTCATCAAATAAAGGAAAGTTACTATTTGTATAGTAGCGTCTTGGTAAACCTGCCATTCCTATAAAGTGCATTGGAAAAAATACGCCATAGGCGCAAATTACAGTAATCCAAAAATGAATATATCCTAAATTTTTATTTAACATACGTCCAAACATTTTAGGGTACCAATGATAAATCCCAGCAAACATCCCGTATAGTGCAGAAATACCCATTACTAAGTGGAAG
>CAYYSK010000215.1:0-6001 GCA_964474345.1 uncultured Flavobacteriaceae bacterium | reverse complement strand
CAACTATTTAGACTTGTTTTTTTAGTATAAATCAACCCTTGATTCGCATTATTAACACCTCTAAATTATCAAAATGATTAATTATCAGTAAATTATGTGAAAATCATAATTTTAAAGAATTAATATAAATGTACTATTAGTAAGAAAAAGATAGTATGTATTATTAGCGCCACCAAAAGGTTTAATACTCCGAGGCTTGCCTCGAAATTAAAATTCAGTTTCGTATAAATGTCTCGTGGACTTGTCCCGAGGTAGTTTACTAAGTCAAAATAGTATTTGACTTTTATTTTTAAATACAAAATGAACAAAAACTGCACATATATTCTATATAGTTTTTATCATTTTTGATAAAAAAAGCGTCTTATTATATGTTTTCGCGAATGCATAAAATCATAGATGGATCTCACCTCGTTAAGAGATTGCAAATTGAGTTGATAATTTTAAAAGTTTATGTACATTTGCCATTGTAATAATGGAGGACAGATTTGACCGCTTGCAACCTCTCAAAAAAATGCCTAAAAGTAATTTCATAGTACGATTGAAACTTCAATCTCGGTGTAATTTTCCTAGGGTGCTTTCGTCAAATCAACTTCAAAACATCAAACAAATAGCTAATGGCATATTTATTTACTTCAGAAAGTGTATCTGAAGGACATCCAGATAAAGTAGCAGATCAAATCTCTGACGCACTTATTGATAATTTCTTAGCTTTTGATCCTGAATCAAAAGTAGCTTGTGAAACACTAGTAACAACTGGACAAGTAGTTCTGGCAGGAGAGGTGAAAAGTAACACCTACCTAGATGTTCAGAAAATTGCACGTAATACCATTAATAAAATAGGATATACCAAAGGAGAGTATATGTTTGATGGAAATTCATGTGGTGTACTTTCTGCAATACATGAACAATCTGACGATATTAATCGTGGTGTAGATCGTGCTTCAAAAGAAGAGCAGGGAGCAGGAGACCAAGGAATGATGTTTGGGTATGCAACTAAAGAAACAGAAAATCTAATGCCACTAGCCTTAGACTTATCCCATAAAATTCTTATTGAACTTGCAGAGTTACGTCGCGAAAATAAAGAAATTACATATTTGCGCCCTGATTCAAAAAGTCAAGTAACAATAGAATATAATGATGATAATGTACCTCAACGCATTGATGCTATTGTAGTATCTACGCAACACGATGACTTTGATCAAGATGAAGCCATGCTTGCCAAAATCAGAAAAGATATCGTAGATATATTAATTCCTAGACTGGTAACAAAATTACCTGCTCATGTAGCAGCTCTATTTAATGATGATATCAAATATCACATCAATCCTACAGGAAAATTTGTTATAGGAGGTCCACATGGAGATACTGGACTTACAGGACGTAAGATCATAGTAGACACCTATGGAGGAAAAGGAGCTCACGGAGGTGGTGCTTTTTCTGGAAAAGATCCTTCAAAAGTAGATCGTAGTGCAGCTTATGCTACACGCCATATTGCAAAAAATCTTGTTGCTGCTGGTGTAGCCGATGAGATTCTTGTACAAGTATCGTATGCTATAGGTGTGGTAGAACCTATGGGAATTTTTGTAGATACCTATGGGACATCAAACTTAAATATGACCGATGGTGAAATTGCACAGAAAGTCACTGAAATTTTTGATATGCGACCAGCTGCTATTGAATCTCGTCTTAAACTACGTTCTCCTATGTATAGCGAAACTGCAGCTTATGGACACATGGGGCGTAAAAACGAAACTGTTACCAAAACTTTTGAACGTCTTGACGGAACTACTAAAGATGTAGAAGTAGAGTTATTTACTTGGGAAAAATTAGACTATGTAGCTCAAGTGAAAACAGCTTTTGGTTTTTAAGGTGTAACCGTATTTTTTTGATCTATGGGGAGCTTTTTGCTCCCTTTTTATTTTAATAAACTTTCAAATAGAATACAATAATATGACTAACTAATTATGAGTTAAAATCTCCTAATGACCTTAAATACACTATAAAACGACATTATTTCATAAGTTCTAAGATAACAAGACTTAACAATGTACTTAGTAATCATACTATAATAGATTTTCTAATGTAAAATGAAGTAAGTAATTTATCACTAAAAAATGCTTTTACTCAATGAGTATTTGAGCAAAAGCATTTTCTTATATACATAAAAGTATTCTTTATTTTATTCTTTTATTACTTTGTAGACTCCTTTTTGACCATTAGACATTACTTGCATAATATACACTCCACTTGTTAAATTTGATATATCAAGATCTGAACGTATATCATTAATCTCTTTTCTAAGCACTTCTTGTCCTATCATATTAACGAGAGAAACTTCTTGAATTTCTGCTTGTGGATTATTTATTGTTAAAATATCATTACTTGGATTAGGGAAAAAGCTAAATTCTTGTAAAAAAGTACTATCTACAGATAATGGATTAAGTTCTGGAATGGTTGCAGTCCATATTCCTCTTCCATGTGTTGCCATTAGTACTTGATCATTAACAATTTTCATCTCCCAAATAGATACAGCTGGGATACTAGTTATTATTTCCCAGTTTGCTCCTCCATCTAATGTTTGAAATACACCAATATCGGTTCCTGCCCAGATAATATCAGAGTCAAAAGGCATTTCTAACGCACTATGTACTGGTACATCAGGAAAACCTCGATCTTCGTTCTGCGAAAATCCAGTGATATCTTCCCAAGTAGCTCCTAAGTCTGTAGTACGTAAGATTTTTGCTAATCCTTGTGCACCAAAGAGACTATAAGCAGTATTTTCATTTGTATAAGAGGTTTCAATTCCTGTGATTAGTAAACTATGAGTCATACCTGCCCTAGGGTCATCAAAGACACCTGTCGCTGGGGTAAAAGTAAGTCCGTTATCTGTAGAAATTTGGAGTCTAAAGTTTCCATTTTCTGTCATTGCTGCTCCAGCCCATACAATATCGGGATTTGCAGGAGAAACATTTAAATCTAAACTAAAAATAGTGTTAGTTGTTGAATAACTAGGGTCAGTAATAGGAGTTAAATTCCAATTAGTCCCAAAGTTAGTGCTTCTCCAAACCCCAGAAGTAGTTAAAGTAAATATGGTATCTGGATTTGAACTAGCATTAGCTAATCGCGTAAAAAATGTGTTAATAGCATTATTACCAGACTCCGGGTGATCTATAGCTTGAAAAGAAGCTCCCCTATTTACAGTCCTATCAAATATTCCAAATTGAGTAGTTACTATAAATTGATCTGTATTAATAGGATGCCATATGGTTTCAAATCCATCACCTCCTGGTAATCTAATATAATCTGTATTTGCATCAGTATCTCCATTATTTGAAAACCAACTTGCATTATCTTGTGTTCCTCCTATATAGTTATCTATTTCAATTTCCTTATCAACTCCATAAAATTGTGTGCTTCGTAATCCAAAAGCACTTCCTGATGCAAAATCATTTGGAGAAATACCAGGCTCTTCTAGAAAGTCTGTAAAAAACACCCCTCCATCTGTATTGAGTATTAATCTAAATGTTTCAGAATCATCATTTATAGCAAATGTAATACCGTGGTGATCTGGATGTACATTCAAGCCAAAAATAGTGCCAGCAAAAGTTGTTGTATCATCTTCAAACGAAGTTCCGTTATTAGTAATTCTCAATCTAAAACCAGTAATTGCTCCAAAATATGCAATATTTGGATCAAAAGGATGCGCTCTAATTACATTATCATACCATCCCTGACCACTTACAATATTTGGGTTATTTGCGCCAGAATATGTAAGTGAAGTAAAATTATCTCCTCCATCATCTGAAATAAATATAGACGTATTTGCAGCTACATCTCCGCCACCAAAAGAATGCGCCGATACAAAAATACGGTCTGGGTTTGCAGGAGATACATCTAACTCAAAACGATTTAAATCGGGTCTATTTAATACTACTTCCCAGTTCATACCGCCATCATTACTTCTAATAACTCCTAAACCTTGAACACCTCCATACAAGGTTGAAAAGTCTGTAGGATCCGGATTAAGATCTTGTACATTACTTCCAGCAAATGTTTGTGTCCAAGTAGTTCCTCCATCTAAAGTAACATACACCCCTGATGAAGATCCGACGATTAGATTATCAGGGTCACTAGGATTTAAAGCGACTCTTCCTATATCTCCAAAATCTATAGTATTCTCTAGATAATCCCAATTGTTTCCTCCATCTGTTGTTTTTAATAATCCTATACCATCAATAGCATTTCCATTACCAAATGGCTCTCCAGATCCAATATAAATGATATCCGAATCACCTTCATATACAGCTGCTGCAGATATTGATAGCGTTGGTGTATTAAAATCTGTCAAATTTTCCCAAGTACTTCCCGCATCTCTAGTTACCCAAAAACCTCCTCCAGCTGCAGTCACAAACCATGTATCATTATCTGAAGGATCTACTATAATTTCTCTCCCTCTACCTGGCACGTTATTAGGGCCACGTTCTGTCATTGTCACTTCATTAATATCATAGGTGTCTGATTGTAAAAATCCCTGAGCAGATAAGCGTTGCATTGCAGATTCATAGGCCCTAAATCTATATCCCCTTTGATATGAAGATTCTTCTGCACCAATGGGTTTTTGAATTGCTTCCATGTATTCATCAAGATGCCCAGGCACATTTTTCTTTTCTTCTGTTTTTTCAGATATTCCTCTTCTAGAATTAGACGTTTCTTTTTTGCATGAAGTTACCAAAAAAAATAGTGATAGAATAAAGACACAGAACCTTTGGTTAAAATAATTTTTTCTCATTGGGATTTTTTTAAAATTAATATTCTATATTCTTCTTCTGAATTTTGAATTGTGATATTTTCTAAATTCTCTCGGGGAACTATTCCTTTATAAGGATATATTTTTAAAGAGGTATTATCATTCCATACAACACTTCCTCCATCAAATGTTGATTCTTCTATAATGTTTCTAGTTTCAAAATCATAGACTGCGTAATGAATTTTATTTGCAAAGCCAGATCGCAAAGATTGTCTACTGTAAAGTAACACCATCGTTTTTGAGTTATTGTATACTTTCTGAAAAGAAACATTTTCAAAAACCTCTGCACCTATTTTAGAAACCAGCACTTCTTTTTCTTCCATACTGATTTTTTTTCCTGAAGTACATTGAATTAAAGTCATATTTATGAAACAAAAAAATATACCTATAAATACTCTAGAAGCGTTATTCATTTTGTCAATTAATTTATATTTATAAAACTTCACAAATATACTTAATCAGTAACAACATATTTATTGCTGTATTTTTAAAACAATTTACTAACCAAATATCCTACCTCATTTATTGACTTTAACAAAAATATGCTTGAATAGATGTATATGCTTTCGCGAAAGCGTATACAGAAGTAATATCCAAATAAGTATAACCAATTACTGTAGTTAATCGTCATATTAGTAATCAATCAAAAAACACCTTTCATGAAAATTTTAAAAATAATATTTGTTCTTTTTTAAAGAATGGTTTGTTTTGTTTTTACAGATATATTTCAAAAAGATATGGCTTTATTTTTGATTATATTGATCTACTAATTTAAAAACAACATTTTATGAAAACCGATCTTTATACCAAATGTATCTTAACTGTTATAGCTATAGCTCTATCTTTTATTGTATTTAAAGATATTGACATTATTCCTAAAGCGCACGCATCTTCAAACACAAATACTGCTATCCCAACTAGTAATTATGGTTTGGTTCCTGTAAATGAAGATGGGTCTATTACCGTTCGCTTATCTACTACAGAGCAATTGGATGTGAATATCAAAAATATTGATACGTATGATGAACTTAGAATAAATTTATATGGCATAAGTACAAGTGATGAACTTGACGTAAATTTAGATGAAATAGGTGGTGGATGGATCAATAATGGAGGTCCAGTTCCAGTAAAAATAAAACAGTAAACTACCTCGGGGCAAGCCCACGAGGCATTTATACGAAACTGAATTTTAAT
>CAYYSK010000214.1:0-6003 GCA_964474345.1 uncultured Flavobacteriaceae bacterium | reverse complement strand
TATTAAAGGAAAGCTAAAATAACGAAATATAATTCTAAAATAAAACTAAAACTTTCATTTTAGCATTTCCGATTTGTTAATATATAACAAGCATAAAAATAGTGCCAATACACTTCCTGTTGTATTCGCTAAAATATCCCAACCATCAGGAGTTCTATAATTAGTGACTGTCCCTTGTAAAACCTCAATAATTATGCCATAAGCAATTGCTCCTATAGCCATAAACATTGCAGTTTTTAGCATTGATTTCTTAGATACTATCCTTGTTCTATTCTTATTTTTTTTATGTTCCCATAAAATCCACAATAGTGTCAAACCAAAATAAGCTCCTGCATGCAAGAGCTTATCAAAATAGGTTATATGAGTATCTACAATATGCACTGGTCTAATTAAAGATCCTAGTGTAAGTCCTATTGTGTATAAAATAGCAATTACTGCAATACTTTTATGTCCCAATAATTGACGCATAACCTTCGGCATCTAATAATTCTGCTATTTCTTCTGTATTTGAAATTTTAAGTTTGATCATCCATCCATCTCCATATGGATCTTTATTTACCATTTCAGGATCGTCTTCTAAAGCTTCATTAAACTCAACAATTTCTCCAGTTAATGGTAGAAAAAGATCAGACACTGTTTTTACAGCCTCAACAGTTCCAAAAACTTCATCTTTATCTAATGTTTCATCAACTGTTTCTACTTCTACATATACAATATCTCCCAATTCTCCTTGGGCAAACTGTGTAATACCAATAGTAGCGATATCTCCGTCGATACGTACCCACTCATGGTCTTTTGTGTAATTTAGTTCTGCTGGTATGCTCATTCGTTTATAATTAATGTGTTCATGTGTGTTTGTATGCTTTCGCGAAAGCGATCAAAATACTTTTATGCTATAATTTTAGTTACCAAAATTATATCGTAGCGTAAATCCTGATCGAATTGTCGTTTGCGGAAACGCTGTTGATATTGCAAATGTAGAAAATGTATGATCATAAAAGAACAGTGCTGTCAAATTTTTGGTTAATGCATAATCTGCAGTAAACTGCAATCCATAAATATCCTGCCCAGCTGTTGTCTGACTATCATCTATATCAAGATACCTAATGATTGTTTCATTACGGCGTAATGACAGGTCTGCTTTAAAATTAAGATCACTCTTTAACACTTTTCTACTCCCTCCAAAGTTTGTGACAAACGTTAAGTCCTTAATACGATATCCTAAACCTAACACATATTCATCTCCTTTGATTTCTGTCAAAATGTTATTATCAAAACTTAATCCTAAAGCTCTATCTCTCTTAATTTCAGCTAAAATCTTAACTGAATTTTTCATTTCAAAATCAAGGCGAATTAGAGGCGTAAATTGCTCTGTTAGTGTCACACTTCCAAACAGTGTAGGATTTAAGAAATTACCTGCTTGATCTGTTTGTGCCGTATCTGGACTAAAATCTGTATTCCTATTAAAAGCGAGATTGGTATTAAACTGATTAACTGTATACCCAGCGGTATACCCATGTTGAATAGAGAATCTCTTAAAGTTTTGTTTAAACCACTTAAGGCGCATCAATCCTGTGTATTTTAGATTCCAGTTAGGAAGCGGAATATCTCTAAAAGGACCTGTCTTTGTTTTTGAAATATCTCGTCCTGTATAAGCAGATAAGAAAGAAGGTAATAATACCGATTGATTTGCACGTCCAAATCCTACTGGAAAACCATTTTCATCTCTTTCAAATTCTGTTGTACCATAAAATCTAGTAGCTAGACGATCTGCGATTTGAATACGATTTGATCTAAATGTATCGAAAGCTTCTGAAAAATCTGAAGTACTCTTACTAAATGCAGTCCCTATTAATAAGGTAGAAATATTAAAGTTTCCAAAATTATTCCCTGTTAAGGATTCATACTGAAGCGTTATTGGGTCTACTCTATAATTTTCTGAATAATTTTCTTGAAAAATACGACTAAAATTAAGGTCTATATCTAAATCTTTTAGCAATCCTATACGCGCTTGTATTCCTAAATTTCTGCTTTCTACTTCTCTATATTGTTGATTAAAATCTTGGAATAATGTTAGCCATCCATTACGTGCTGCTAGTTCTCTAACCTCAGCTTGGCTTCCAAAAATAAATCCTGCTGTAGGGCGTAAGCTTCCAGAGAATCCTACTGAAGGAAGATATCCTGGCAAATAAATACCATTATCTTCTTGATACGTCACTTGTACTCTTTTTAATGCAGTTAACAATCCTATTCCTGCATTAAATGCTTTTTCACCGCCACTTAACGAATTTGTATTTTCTCTATTTCTATCTGTAAGTCCTTTACTATTTCCTTCATCAGTAGGAGATGGTAGTTCTCGACCTTTATCTCTAGAATTATTGTTCTTCTTCGTTTTCTTAGTAAGTCCTACGTATTTATAAAGCTTATCCATTTCTAAAGTACCATTAATCGCATGGGTATTTCTATTTTCTACAGAATTCCCTAAATCTGGAATACCTTCTAATGTCTGAAATTGCTGAGAACCTCTTTGCCACGTATAATTTGCAGTATATGAATAAGTTGCATTACTAATCCATTCTAGGAAAGGGAATTTATCAAAAGGAAGATCATAATTCAACTGTAATGTTCCAAAGTGTGTATTAGCTTCTCCTATATCAAAAAATCCGTTATAAACTCCAAATCCTTCTATCTCACCTCCGTTATCGTCTAGGAAACTCGGACTTCCATCTTCTTCAAGGTAATTACGCACAATACGGTTGTGACTCACATCATAATTTACACGTAAACTATTTGTAATTGGTAAGTTCACACTGTATTGCCAATCAAATAAATAATTACGTTGAAAAAGTCTTGGGATTCTAATATCATTTTCATTACCTACTAAGTCTCTAAATTGTTGCTCATTGTATTGTCTCACAATATTAGAACTTACAGAAACATTAGACGGTAAATAGTTAAAATTAAAATCTTTTAAAAACTTCCAATATTTTCCAGTAAATAGAGAATCGTTTTTCTTAAAAGGTTCTACAGGTTTATTTTCAAAATCAAAATTATACGTTCCGCCTAATCGTACATTTTGATCTCTAGATTGTTCGATCTCAAAATCCTTATGATCCGTTTGATTATATGAATATGAGAATGTAAGATTTTCTACGTCATATGGTTTTGGTTTTTTATCTCCTGTACGCTCCTTACGCACCCCAATAAAGTTAATACTTTTACGTCTAGTATAATCTATAGCCGCTCCTTCTATCTCATCTCTTTCATCTTGGTTAGCTGCATTATCAAGTCTATCGTTTAATTCTAGGTCTAAGAATTGAGGATCAAACTTTGGCGTAATAATCTCTTCTCCTATAGCATAGTTAAACGGCAATTGTATTCCCCATTTTTTAGGTAGTAACTGTCCTACATTTACGTTAGTAACTACATCATATTGGGTGACATCTTCTAAGCTACGCTCTGCCGGTCCTTGTTCTATACTACCAAAACCAACTGTACTATGTCTTCCTGTTGCAGATACTGTTGCAAAATCTGCAATATTACCATCTGCATTCACGACAGCAGCCCATCCTCCTTCATTACTTAAATCTGAAAGACGAAGTTCATTAAACCATACCTCTCCTCCTATTTCTCCTGGAGTACATCCTATATCAACACTTGTTCTAGGGTTTCCATTCTTAACTCCAAGTAATAAAGTTCTAACATCTCCAAAACTAGGAAGGCCCTGAATACCTATACGAAGTTCTCCTAACTCATAACAAGTCTCATCTGGATTAGTAACTAACTCTCCATTCTGATCAAAAAATATCAAATCATTTGTATAATCTTGTTCTCCTGGTTGAACTCCATTCATATTTTGCTCTCTTCTCAACGAAATAATTTCAGATTTAATCGTTTGGAGCAATTCCAAATCAAGATTCATTTCATTCACAGCTGGCCATATAGCTTCTCTATCTAACTGAGAAGTATCAAATGGTGTTGGTTCTAAACCTAATTCTATTTGATAGAAGTTACTATTAAGATCAGTTCCCATACGAACAAATCCTACAATATTTTGATCATTAAGTCCATCACTCCCATCTTCGGTTAATGCTTCTGCGTGCATGAACATACGCAGATTTTTATACTGCCGCATATCTAGATTATACGTCTTAAAAACACCTCTAGCATCTTGTTCTTCAAGATCATCTACACGTATAGATAACGATTGTTCATTCTGACGAATGTTATTGTTATTATTATTCAAACGTTCTCTTTGTACACCTGGAGGTAAATTATAGGGTACTGGGGTACGTGTTTCATTAGCTTCAATATTAACAGCAGCTACTTCAAAAAGTGTATCATCTGCTTGGTCTACCTCAGTAGTTTCATCTGGATCTAATGTCAATAAATACCTTCTAAAATCTCCACGTACTAAATCTAGTGTTCCAAAACGAAGAATAACATCATTTTGCCAATCACTCATATACATACGCATAAAACGTATCGATCTAAAATCTGAAATACCTCCAACTATATTTGTAGATTGACTAATCGGTACTCTAAATTGAACCCATCTAGTAGGAAGCGAAGATCCATCTTGTGTTGTTACTGTAAGTTCTCGTACATCAGTCACAAATTCATTTGTCTCTACACTTAGAATTCCTGGATTTATATCCAATTCATATTCATAATAAGCATCTACAGTATTCATCGTGTTATCACGATTAACATCTTCTATATCTGGAAATGTCGTAGACCCTCTATCTGTTTGTGTTACTTCTACAGGAGAGTTTCCTTGTAAGTTATTAAACGCTTTATAACGCTCAATAACATCTCCTTGTGCATTCAAAAAGTAATCATAGTTATCACTAGCTGGGTCTGGAAGCCCTGCAAAGGCTGGATACATAGCTCCTTCTTCAGCATCACTTAATCCATCATACCCTATATCTTGATTTGTACGCTCTATACCATCTGTATCAAAAGCATATACTAATGATTGATTGGTAGGTACTTTACCCCAGTTAGTAGGAGTTGTAGAATCTGTTCCTCCGTCATTAGGCAGTCCATTTTCATATTGCTTACGACCATCTTTAAGAATATCTTCAGAAATACTACCTAAGTTGATTGTTAATTTTCCTCCAGGGTTTGTTGTATCTCCGTCTGCAAAGAATGGATCCATTAACCAGAACTCAACAAATTCTACATTAGATTGCTCAAAATCTGTAGAGGTAAGTTGTCTCATAATACCTCCAAAATTTTGTTCTGGATTATTTAATTCTAAATCTTGTGCATCTGCACTATAATTATATGGCCCACGTTCATCTGGAAAGTACGCTAAGTCCAGTGTAAATAATGCTTGCGTTTGACCAGATACAATATCTTGCTGCGGAAATATCTCATCTCTAAATACACGTCGAGTTTCTGGCAAAGAAAGATCTGTATCAGTTATTCCATCTGGACGTTGTGAATTGTAGAATACAGGATCAATAGTATACCAAGCCAATCTAGCTCTTCTAAAACCACTAGTTATATCATCATTTGCTAATTCTCCTCCAAAACCTACAGGTGTAGAAGATAAGAACCATTGTAATGGACTACTCACATCAATAGAAGTCTGAGATGCTTCAAAATCTTCAATATATGAAGTTGCCTCTCCATTAAAATCTGTTCCTTTAGGTTGCCCTGGAGAAAGGAATGCTGCTTCTCCTCGTATCGAAAAATTAGAAGGAGCATCTGTATCTATATTAGGTAGTTTATTTGCCAATCTTGTTAAGAAAGGTACTTCTGTAGAGTAACTCAAGTTAGCTCCAATAATTGTATTGTTTATAGGTTCAAAGCTAAAGGTAGCTTTCTGTGTAAGTGGACGTTCATTTAAATTCAAAAATGTACCTCCTATAATAAAGTCTTCACTAAATCTATGTTCTACATTCAACCCTGTAAATCGTTTGTTCTGTTGACCAAAAACGGCATTATTTTCTACTCGTGCAGTAATAGGAATACCCGAAGCTTCCAAAGATTTAT
>CAYYSK010000213.1:0-6027 GCA_964474345.1 uncultured Flavobacteriaceae bacterium | reverse complement strand
CTAACGGCATAACTTTGCTCAAATTGTTTAATCATCGCGTCTATCTTTTTTGCAGCTTTACGCAAACCCTCCTCCTGTTCCATAGGTATGGTAAGTGGATACACGCGATCAGCGATAGACAATTTAATTTTAAGCTTTTCAGACATAAAATTTCCCTTTTATTCAGAGAGTGATACTACACAAGCATCTATTTCTCTAATTAAGGCATTTATTTTGAGCTTGGTTTCCCTTTTATAATCGTTACTGCCTAGTAATGCATTTGCCGCTTTAAGTGTATTAAACTCTTGTTGTCTTTCCTCTAAAGCATTTTTGAGTTTTTTATTCTCAGCATCTAATACTGTAATCGTTCCTTCTAGAAGCTCATGTTTTTCTTTAACCGCTTGATAGCGTTTTAACAAGGTATCAATTCTATGCTCTAGAGAATCAACAACTTCGGTAAGGTTACTCATAATGACAATACATATACTACGTAACACAAAGTTAACATTAGTGAGATAGAATAGCAACAGGAAACGTTAAAATTTCAAATAGATTATAATTCTCTTAAAAACAATACTCTACAAAGGTTTTAATGTTTTTCTATACGCTTTCGCGAAAGCGTACTAAGTCACATACCTCAAAGTCTTCCTTTAATTCTTATTTTTGAATCATAAAATAGCACACGTGTCATTTACTAAAACCACAGAACAAGATTCTCATTACGACAGTTTAGAAGATATGTCGATTAACGAATTATTATCTAATATTAATAATGAAGATAAAACAGTTCCTATAGCAATAGAAAAATCACTTCCTCAAATTGAAACTGTCGTTACACAAGTTGTAAACAGATTAAAAAGTGGAGGGCGTTTATTTTACATGGGAGCTGGAACTAGCGGTCGTTTAGGTATTGTTGATGCTTCTGAATGCCCTCCTACATTTGGGGTTTCTCCTGATCTTGTAATAGGCCTTATTGCTGGAGGAGATACTGCAATACGTAACGCTGTTGAATTTGCTGAAGATAGTACAGATCAAGGTTGGAAAGATTTACAAGCATATAATATATCTACAAACGATTTTGTCATTGGAATTGCAGCATCGGGAACAACTCCATATGTTATAGGTGCTCTAGAAGCTTGTAATACTCAAGGTATCGGGACAGGATGTATTACTTGTAATCATAAAAGTCCATTATCTCTCACTGCAACATATCCTATAGAAGTTATTGTAGGGCCAGAATTTGTTACTGGGAGTTCGCGTATGAAAGCTGGTACAGCTCAAAAATTAGTTCTAAATATGATTTCTACAACGACTATGATTCAGTTAGGAAAAGTACGAGGAAATAAAATGATAGATATGCAATTAAGTAATCATAAACTTGTAGGTAGAGGTACTCGTATGATAATGGATGCTTTAAAAATTGAAGAACCCGAAGCTAATAAACTACTTCTTAAACACGGTAGTGTACGTAACGCAATAGATCATTATGAACACAAATAAAGAAACGCTACTTAAAGGAATTAAAATTATGGGTGGCACATTAGTTTTATTGATCCTAGCCCCTATTATTCTTAATTCATCATTTAAGAATCAAGATCATTCTCTTTTTATACCTGTATTAGGTGTTGGAATTATTTGCCTTATAGCTGCAATCTACTTTGGTTTTAAAGGAATTAAAACGCTTATGAAAGCATTATTTAATGAGTAGTTTTATATCCCCTCTCTCTTAGGAACTGGCGTTGATGGATTATAACCAAATCCTGGAATTACGACTTCTATACTAAGCGCTTGTAGCATATAACTTATAATAGCATAATGATGCGTTGCATGTGTATTGGCTTGTGCTAGAATACTTTCTAATGTATACATAATTGTGACTTTCCCTTCTCCAAGGTTATCTGTAACATGTAATAAGTAATCAGTATTAATATCAATAAATGCAGCTAATTGCTGTTGTATTTCTCGTATATGGTTCTTTGCAGCTTCAGGATCTGTTGATATGATTTCATCACGTTTACGTGCTGTCAAATCAATATCGTTTTTTTGTAATCCTCCTATAATACAATCAAAAAAGTCTAATGCATGTCTTAAATGTGATCCTATACTACTGTAATAAGGTCCTACACTTACATCTGTATAAACAGATGTTTCTATAGCATCAATTAAAGAAATAGCATTATTTAAATTGTTATTAATAGCAGATATAACAGTAGCTCGCATATGTTTTTATTAGGTTGCAAATATAGATAAATTAACGTTTACATTATTTTAATAGTATTTAGCTTGCATTTTTTACTTAAAATATTAAAACAGTTTAAAAACTGCTGCGTTTAAGAAATAGAAAAGTTAAGACAACGTTACTTTATGTAAGTAAGGTATTATAAAAGAGACCTAGAATACGTAAAAACCTATCAATTTTTCTTATAATCACATATTATGAAAACTATTTTCACATTTATGGTAAGCTTGACTTGCCTATTTTCATTTGCTCAGAACACTATTGAATATCCATCTAAAGATGGATTGCAAATCACTGCAGATTTCTATGAAGCATCTGGAAGTGATACATTCATTCTTCTTTTTCATCAAGCTGGGTGGAGTCGTGGAGAATATAAAGAAACTGCTCCAAAATTAAACGCTCTTGGATATAGTTGCCTAGCAGTAGATCAGCGCTCTGGAAGTGGTATTAATAATATTGCAAATCAAACAAGCTCCAGAGCTAAGAAAGCTGGAAAGAGTACAGAATTTATTGATGCCTTTCAAGATATTGAGGCTACAATAGCTTATATAAAAAAGGAATATCAACCTAAGAAAATTATTATTTGGGGAAGTTCTTATTCTTCTTCATTAGTACTAAAGTACGCAGGTGATTACCCCAATAGTATAGATGCTGTCTTATCATTTTCTCCAGGAGAATATTTTGGTAAGGACAATTTTATAAAAAATAGCGCTTCTAAAATCACAGTACCTACTTTTATAACTTCTGCTAAAAGTGAAAAGAAAAGTTGGTCTGCTATACACGATGCTATTACTACTAAGACAAAAGTAGCATATGTACCTGATACAAAAGGGAATCATGGATCAAGAGCTTTATGGAATACCTTTAGTGACAGTGATAGTTATTGGGCAGCAGTCAAAGAGTTTTTAAATAGTCTATAACAAATAATATTTATCAATAAAAAAATGATGCTTATTTAATAAACATCATTTTTTTATTGATCTTCTTTATAATTTATTTTTCTTGTTTTACCATTTCTAAACGGCAATCTATTCGTACTTTTTTTCCTAAAATATAACCTCCAGCTTCCATAGCTGCATTATATTCAAGTCCAAAATCATACCTATTAATCTCACCTGTAATACGTAATCCAGCCCTTGTTCCAAAACTAGGGTGTGTTATAATTCCTCCAAATGTAGCGTCCAATGTCACTTCTTTAGAAACTCCATGCATCGTAAAGAGCCCAGTAAGTTTATATTTTTTACTATCTACTTTCTTAAACTTAGTAACTTTAAAATTGATGGTAGGATGTTTTTCTACATCAAAAAAATCAGCACTACGTAAATGATTATCTCTTCGTTCATTTTCAGTATCTACACTTGTCGTTTGAATAGTAATATCAAAAGTTGCATCAGAAAAATCTGCTGCATCAGATTTTATAATTGCTGAGTAATCATTAAAAGTACCTTCGGTTTGTGAGATTACTAAATGATCTATATCAAACCCTATAGAAGAGTGTGATTTATCAATGTTCCATGTAGATTCTTGACCAAAGGAATTTGTTATAAATGCAAACATTACTAATAATATACTAGCATTTTTTACGTAGTTCATCATGTATTATAATTTTTAAATTAGTTTTTATGATTTGTTCATATAATAAATTCTTTGTCGTAATCGCAAAATAATGCAAACAAATTCTGTTTAATTAAAGTTAAAATATATGACAGAAAAGAAACTTATATCTATGACAATCTTTGTTTAGGCTTAATAGTATTAATAACAATCTTCTCTATAGGAAAGTAGAATTTTTCTTTTTCACAACGCCATTGACTTAATTTTCTAAGTGGATAACTAAGTAACTTATGTTTAGGTCCGTACGCTAATTTCAAATAAAATTTAAAAGCTTCAAAGAATTTCACTTTCTCCTTACTAACCCAAGGTCCAGAAGATCCTATATAATCAAATTTGGCCCATTCTTTTGTCGTTTGAGGCAAGACATATCCTTTTTTAACAACATCTTGCGTAATTGCAGACCCTGGATATGGTTTAAAGTAAAAAATAGGTGTATCAAATTTATCACTTTTACTTCTTAATTGTTTTACTACTTTAACAGTCTCTGCAACACTTTTATCAGACTCTTCAGGAAAACCAACTATAAAAGGAAAGATCACGCCAATACCAAGTTCTTTACATTTTTCTGCACAATAAAAGACTTGGGTTAGTTTTACATCTTTTTTCATCCAGTCCATCATTTCTTGAGACCCCGATTCTACTCCAATAAGCAATCTTCTTAATCCTGATTCTTTACAAAGTTTCCATACTTCATCGGTAAGTCTTTCTCCTTGATCTGCTCTCATAGTAGCTGCCCAAGATATATTTAAATCTCTTTTGATAAGTTCTTCTGCAAAACCTTTAATTCTTTTGGCATATGTAAAGAATGTTTCATCTTGAAAATTAAGATCCGTAAATTTATATTTCTTATGATAATATTCGAGTTCTTCACCCATTTTCTCTGACGAAATTGCAGAAAATTTTCTTTGAAACACAAACGGGTCTGCACAAAATGTACATCTAAAAAAACACCCTACAGAAGATATATAATCAAATTGCCTTTTCCCTTTTTTTTCAAAATAACGTTCAACATCTATCAAATCATAATTAACTCTCTCAAAGTTATTTACAGCAGCTATAGGTCTTGGTGGGTTCTTTATAAATTCACCTTTATTATTTCTAAAAGATAAACCTTTGACTTCTTTTAAATCTTTTCCATCACTTATATATTCAACAAGTTCTTTAAAAGTTTCTTCTCCTTGACCTTGTACCGTAATATCAATATAATCATGATCTTGCATTGGTTCTAAAGCAAAAAGTGAAGTATGCCATCCTCCCCATATAACCGGTAACTCAGGTTTACGAGTTTTAACTTTTTCTGACATTTCTAAAGCATCTTTTATAGGACTACCTGTAATTACTGTAGTTCCAAAACAAATTGCATCATCTATGTGCTCATTAAGCATACTATCGACGTCTTTTTCAATACGCGCATCTATGATAATAACTTCATACTTTTCTTGATCTAGTATAGTTCCTATTGCTAATAACGCAAGAGGCATATCATAAAATACAGTAAGTGGGTTATAGAGGAGTACTTTTTTTCTTGAAATCATTTTTCAGACAATCTTTTTCTTGAAAATAGTAAAATTTAAGTGTCTTACAAGGTATATTTCAAGAAATCTAAATTTTATTTAAAATAAAATATAACTATAAGAAAAAAGGGGCAAAGTTGTACACTTGAAACTCTACCTAATTTAATCTGAATTATGTATTAAAAATATTCAAGTAGTATCAAAAGTTTTGCTCGATGTGAGTTTACTAAGTTCCTTTACAGTTATGTATTATCTCAATCTTTTAAAAGAATTATCGCTTTAATAAAATACAAAATAAAATACCTAAGAGTATCATTTTAATAGTTATTACAACTAAATTCTAACTAATAACAATAATAAGTCGTAGGAGTTATTGACTTAAAGTTGTTTTATATTATATACATCCTATTTTAATGAAACATAAAGTAAGTAGATAATTAGCCCATCTATCCCTAAAAAGAAACATTAAATAATGTAGTCCCAAAATCCTGTCCTATAGCTATGGTCAGGATTTTTTATTTCTTTATTATATTATTTTAGTTCTTAATTTCGTAGCTAGCATAGCACATTAGAATATTGTGATTCTATTTCTTTATTAGAAAGAAGTTTTCGCTTGTGCTAAATCGAACACAAAATCACCTAGTATTTAATTATATATCATTTTTTAACCCGAATTATGCA
>CAYYSK010000212.1:0-6043 GCA_964474345.1 uncultured Flavobacteriaceae bacterium | reverse complement strand
AAAGCAACTAAATAATAACTTGTAGTAATGGCAAAGCAAAGTACAAAAAAACGTAAAGTTGTTGTAGAATCTGTAGGTGAAGCACATATCACAGCTTCTTTTAATAACTTGATTATATCTTTAACAAATAAGAAAGGAGATGTGATCTCTTGGTCATCTGCTGGGAAAATGGGCTTTAGAGGTTCTAAAAAGAACACTCCTTATGCTGCTCAAACGGCTGCAGAAGATTGTGCAAAAGTTGCTCATGAAGCAGGTTTGCGTAAAGTAAAAGTATATGTGAAAGGACCTGGTAACGGACGTGAGTCTGCTATTAGATCTATTCATAATAGTGGTATTGAAGTTACAGAAATTATTGATGTAACCCCAGCTCCACATAATGGTTGTCGTCCACCAAAAAGACGTCGCGTTTAATTTTAATTAATATCTAGAGGGAATACGGTTTTGCGAAGGATTGACCTTAATTCCTAACCCCCTCAAAAAACTTTTTTAATGGCAAGATATACTGGTCCTAAGACTAAAATTGCTCGTAAATTTAGTGAAGCAATTTTTGGAGATGATAAATCTTTTGAAAAAAGAAATTATCCTCCTGGACAACATGGAAACAACAGACGTAGAGGAAAAAAATCTGAATACGCTGTTCAATTACAAGAAAAACAAAAAGCAAAATATACCTATGGTATATTAGAACGTCAGTTTAGAAATCTATATGCTAAAGCAAATAGATCTAACGGAATTACAGGTGAAGTGTTACTTCAACTTTGTGAACAACGTTTAGACAATGTTGTATTCAGAATGGGAGTTTCTCCTTCAAGAAATGGCGCACGTCAATTAGTATCACATCGTCATATTACAGTAAATGGAAGTATTGTAAATATTCCATCTTATCAAGTAAAAGCTGGAGATGTAGTTGCTATTCGTGAAAAATCAAAATCATTAGAAGTTGTTGTAAACTCATTGGCTAATGCAAGTCATGTATATGAGTGGATCACTTGGAATAACGATAAGAAGGAAGGCACATTTGTAGCTGTTCCTCAACGTATCCAAATACCTGAAAATATCAATGAGCAATTCATCGTTGAATTGTACTCTAAGTAAAATTAACTAAAGCTAGAAAACACGATATGGCAATATTAAATTTCCAAAAGCCTGATAAGGTCATTATGATTGACTCTACTGATTTTGAAGGTAAGTTTGAGTTTAGACCTTTAGAACCTGGTTATGGTTTAACCGTAGGAAACGCTTTAAGACGTGTATTACTTTCTTCTTTAGAAGGTTTTGCAATCACTTCTGTACGTATAGAAGGTGTAGATCATGAATTTTCTACAATCGCTGGAGTAGTTGAAGATGTAACTGAGATTATTCTTAATCTTAAACAAGTACGTTTTAAAAGACAAATTGAAGAAATAGACAATGAAACAGTTACTATTTCACTTTCTGGTATTGATCAACTAACTGCTGGTGATTTCCAGAAATTTATTTCTGGATTCCAAGTGCTTAATCCTGATCTTGTTATCGCAAATATGGATAAGAAGGTTAATATTAATATGGAGATCACCATAGAAAAAGGAAGAGGGTATGTACCTGCTGAAGAGAATAAAAAATCAAATGCACCTTTAGGAACAATATTTACAGATTCTATTTATACACCAATTAGAAATGTAAAATATAGTATAGAGAATTACCGTGTAGAACAAAAAACTGATTATGAAAAGTTAATCTTTGAAATAATTACAGACGGTTCTATCCATCCTAAAGAAGCTCTTACTGAAGCAGCAAAAACACTTATCCATCACTTTATGTTATTTTCTGATGAGCGTATCACCCTTGAGGCTGATGAAATCGCTCAGACAGAAACGTATGATGAAGAGTCGCTTCATATGAGACAATTACTTAAGACAAAACTGATCGATATGGATCTTTCAGTACGTGCTCTTAACTGTCTTAAAGCTGCAGAAGTAGATACATTAGGTGATCTTGTTTCTTTTAATAAAAATGATCTTATGAAGTTTAGAAACTTTGGTAAGAAATCATTAACAGAATTAGAAGAACTAGTAAATGTGAAAGGTTTAAATTTTGGTATGGATTTATCAAAATATAAACTAGATAAAGATTAAGTACGATTTGTACGCTTTCGCGAAAGCGAATAAAGAAGAACAACAATGAGACACGGAAAGAAAATAAATCATTTAGGGAGAAAAACAGCACATAGAAAAGCAATGCTTGCTAATATGGCTTGTTCTTTAATTGAACATAAAAGAATAAATACAACAGTTGCAAAAGCAAAAGCTCTTAAGCAATTTGTTGAGCCACTAGTGACAAAATCTAAAGAAGATACAACACATAATAGACGTATTGTATTTGCTCGTTTACGTCAAAAAGATGCCGTAACTGAACTTTTTAGAGATGTTGCTGTAAAAGTTGGAGATCGCCCTGGAGGATATACTCGTATTATTAAATTAGGTAATCGACTTGGAGATAACGCCGATATGGCAATGATTGAACTAGTAGATTATAATGAAATTTATAATGCTGGTAAACCTGCTAAGAAGAAATCTACGCGTCGTGGTAGAACAAAAAAGACTGAAGTAGCACCAGTTACTAATTCAACTACTAACGAAGAAGAATAAACAAGTAAACCTGTTAAAAAAGGTTAAATAGTATCGGGATTTACCGCAAGGTAGATCCCTTTTTTTATTTTTACATCATTGAAGTTACATTATGGCAAAGTATTTGAAATTGTAGAATTATGAAAAGATTAGTAACTTTTATAATGTTCTTTATAATTGTAGATGTAGGATATGCACAAGAAAAAAATATAGATAATGTGCTTAATAGACAGGATACATATAGACTTGATTTAGCAAATGTAGGAATACTAAGCTTAGCACGTAATTCTACCAAACCTATAGAGGGTACTGTTTATTTATTTGATGAGTGGAGTAATTATGGTGTTATAGAAACTAAAAAAAAACAAAATTTTGAAATACATAATATAAATTTTAATGCAAGAAATAATGTGTTTGAATCAAAAATAGGGAATGACTCTATTTTTATTTTTGATTTTACAAACATAGAGAAAGTACGTATTAATGATAAAGTATTTAAAAATATTTATTCTCCTGTTGATGGTGGATATAGAATTTTTGAAGTAATAATTCAAACGGATGATTTTGAAATATATAAGGATTATAGAATAGATATTAGAAAAGGAAACCCTAATCCGTTATTAGCTCGTGCAAACGATAAATATATCATGAGAGATGAGTATTATGCAAAAAAAGGAAAATCTTTTAAAATATTAAAACTTAGGAAATTAGAAATTTTAGAAATGGTAGGATCTAAATCCTTAAATATTGAAAATTATGCAAAAAAGAATAACCTTAATTTTAAGAGTGAACGAGATTTGCAGAAAATAGTCAATTACTATAGTACATTATAATTTATATAAATAGAAAAATGAAAAAACAAACACTTTTAACTTTAGCTTTTATAATAAATTTTGTAACATTTTCTCAAGATTTTGATGCTAGCAATTCATTTGGGAATTCACTAACTCAAATTACTACTAATCCTTTTAAAAATTCTAGTCCTGTTGTAATAGACGGATCTGAATATTTATTTGATAGTTGGGATAATATAGGCGTTATACAAACTCAAGATAATAAAAAATATAAAGTAAGCAATATTAATTATAATATTGAAAATGATAAGTTTGTCTATAGAACAAATAAAGATTCAATACAAGAATTTAATACTTCTAAACTTAAAAATATAATTGTTAATAATAGAAAATTTAATGTATATAATAGAGATAATGGAAATAATCACGATTTTATCGAAGTGTTAGTTCAAGATGATGAGTTGTTATTATATAAAATATATAAATTAAAAATAAGAGAAGGAGTTTTTTCACCTATTAGTGGACAAGGAAATGATAAATACTTTATATATCATAAATATTATTTAAAAAAAGACGATACAATTACTCCAATGAAACTTAAAAAGTCAGAATTGTTAAAAGTATTTGGTTCCAAAGCAAATCAGATAAAATCTTTTGCAAAAACAAATAAGCTCTCATATACTAAAGACAAAGATGTTAAAAAGATGTTTTTACACTTTAATACATTATAATAATTGAATATTATATAAAAATGAGAAAAGAGCTTTAAAAAAGCTCTTTTTTTTTGCTTCACTATTTTGTGTTATACAATATATTTGCAGATAAATTATAATACTATATTATGAAATATCAGTCTCGACGTCCCGCACTTATTTTATTAGCAGATGGAACTATCTTTCACGGAAAATCTGTAGGTGATATAGAAGGAACTTCTTTTGGAGAAGTATGCTTTAATACAGGAATGACAGGGTATCAAGAAATCTTTACAGATCCTTCTTATTTTGGGCAACTCATGGTTACCACAAATGCTCACATAGGAAATTATGGAGCAACTGAAGAAGAGACAGAGTCTAATGGAGTTAAAATATCTGGTCTTATATGTAGAAATTTTAGTTACACCTTCTCGAGACAAGATGCACAGGAATCATTAGAAGATTTTCTTGCTGCAAATAAGCTTTTTGCAATATCTGACGTAGATACAAGAGCATTAGTGGCTTATATAAGAGATAATGGAGCGATGAATGCTGTAATTACTACAGATGTAAATAATCTTGAATCTCTTAAGACTAAGCTTTCTGAAGTACCTAGTATGAATGGACTAGAATTAGCATCAAAAGTGTCTACAAAAGAACCTTATTATTTTGGAGATGAATCTTCAGAAATTAAAATTGCAGTATTAGATATAGGAATTAAGCGTAATATCCTTCGTAATTTTTCTAAACGTGGTGCGTATATAAAAGTATTTCCATACGATACTCCTTATACTGAAATAAAATCATGGAATGCAGATGGCTATTTTCTTTCTAATGGACCGGGAGATCCTGAACCATTAGAAAATGCTATACAAGTAGCAAAAGAAATAATAGAAGAGGATTTACCATTATTTGGAATTTGTCTAGGACATCAGGTGATCGCTCTTGCAAATAATATTTCTACATATAAAATGCATAATGGACATAGAGGAATAAATCATCCTATTAAGAATTTGATTACAGGGAAGGGCGAGATTACATCTCAGAATCACGGTTTTGCAATTAATAGAGAAGAAACAGAAGCTAATAGTAATGTGGAAATAACACACGTACATCTTAACGACCATACTGTTGCTGGTATTCGAATTAAGAATAAAAATTGTTTTTCAGTTCAATATCATCCTGAAGCTAGTCCAGGTCCTAATGACGCTACATATCTTTTTGATCAATATATAGAGAATATTAAAAAAGTTAAGGCATAGAATAATAGACATTAAAGTTCAATTTTAGATAATCGTTTTGCGAAAACGATATCGCGACTATTCATCAATTTTTCAAATTGTATAAGAGACAAATTGTATCTTTCAACCATCAAAAAATAATACTATGAGCATAATAATAGATATACACGCAAGGCAAATTTTTGACTCTAGAGGAAACCCCACTGTAGAGGTAGATGTATATACAGAAAATGGAATAATGGGACGTGCAGCTGTTCCTTCTGGAGCTTCTACAGGAGAACATGAAGCTGTTGAATTAAGAGATGGTGGAGATGCTTATATGGGAAAAGGTGTTCAAAATGCAGTAGATAATGTGAATACTATTATTGCTGCAGAATTATTAGGTACATCTATTTTTGAACAAAATTTAATAGATCAATTAATGATCGATGTAGACGGAACTTCTAATAAATCAAAATTGGGAGCTAATGCTATTCTTGGCGTGTCTTTAGCTTGCGCTAAAGCCGCTGCTAATGAACTTAATTTACCTTTATATCGATATGTAGGAGGAGTAAGTGCAAATACATTACCAGTGCCTATGATGAATATTATAAATGGAGGTTCTCATAGTGATGCTCCTATTGCTTTTCAAGAATTTATGGTGATGCCAGTAAAAGCAAAAAGTTTTACAGAAGCTATGAAAATGGGAACTGAGATTTTCCATAACCTTA
>CAYYSK010000211.1:0-6048 GCA_964474345.1 uncultured Flavobacteriaceae bacterium | reverse complement strand
ACGAAGGTGGGGAGTTAAAGTAAAAAATACAGCGTAGTGATAGTGCTTGCAGTGGCTTTGTGATGTAATAGATTTTCTAATGCATAATTCGGGTTTAAATATATATGAGTAACTAAAATAAATTACAATCAAAATTCGAGTTTTTATGATTGGCCTATTATGCTAAAGCTCTTGGGTGTAGTAGGCCTTTTTTCTAGCTTTTTGTAGTAGAGAAAAGCAAAACGTTATCATCTTCAGATAGCCGCAATGTTTTTTCAAATTGTAATCCAATTTTGTTTAAAAGTGCAATAGAAGCAACATTTTCAGAATCGGTAATTGCAACAATTTTTTGGATATCTAATGTCTGCCTTGCATAGTGTAATGTAGCCAAAGCAATCTCATATCCATATCCTTTGTGAGCATAATCTGGGAGCATAGCAAATCCTATGTCTATATCATCTAAAGTATCTCTGTTTATCAAGCCACACATTCCTATAGGGATCTTCAAATCTTTTAAGGTTACCATCCAAAGACCAAACCCATTATCAGTATAACTTTTGATAAGGCTTTTAGAGATATATTGCTGAGCATCTTTTGCAGTCTTTATATTACGATCTCCAATAAATTGTAACCAATTAGGAGAATTAACAAGAGTAATAATAAATTCTGTATGGTCTAATGTGAATTCACTAAGAATGAGGCGATCTGTTTCCAATATAATTGTTCGAGACATAAGAGAGATAGGTGAATAGTAAAGTAATATACATTGCATGCTTTTGCAAAAACATATACAAGATCTTATTTGTTTTTAGACCGTATTATTTTCTTAAGAATAGCAATTTGTCCTAAATGATAATGAGTATGCTCTATAATCCCTTGAAGATTTCTATAGTAATTTCCATATTTTGGATCTGCAAAATCGTTCCATAATGTATCATCAGGAAGTTGTTCTATAAGAGATGCAAAATGTGCTGCGGCAGTATAAGTTTTTTCTAGAAAAGCGTCCCACTCTTCTTTAGAACTGATAGGAGGGTGGTCAAAACTATAGATATCTTTTCCTTCTAATGACCCTCCTTCTAATACCTTTGTAATTGTGTCTACGTAATAATGAATATGATAGACCAGAGTAGCAATCGTATTGCAATCATATACTTGTGTTGTTGCTTCTTTCCATGTAACATCTGCAAGTTGATCTTTAAGATTGGAAGCAGTCCAATTTCCAGAAAAGTAAACATCTCGAAAGTGCTTTGCAATGTGAGTAATTGCTGTCATTGGATTACGTATTAGAATTATAATAGCAAGATACTCTTTTTCTTATTTTCTAGATGAAGCCATTTGTCCTATTCGTAATTTTTTGTCTATAACAACAGTCTTAGAAAAATGATCATGCCATCCATTGTTTTTAAACAAAAAAGAAAAGGGTTCAAATGAGGTAATTCTACATAGAGTTCTAAGAAAAATGTTATTTGTTTTTGTTCCATCTTGACCAATTACTTTTGTGTTTGTACATAATTTTCCAATAGTGGTTTTGAAACAGTATTTCAAAACCCAATAGTATACAAAAACCAAAAGTGTACTCTGAAATATAATTCAGATTTAAC
The DNA here is from genome assembly GCA_964474345.1 of uncultured Flavobacteriaceae bacterium. Lineage (GTDB taxonomy): Bacteria > Bacteroidota > Bacteroidia > Flavobacteriales > Flavobacteriaceae > Dokdonia. The sequence goes on along the minus strand of CAYYSK010000211.1, from coordinate 4,468 downwards.
ACGGATAAGGCTATCCATATTTTTTTGACCTTTCCCGTTGAGGTAAGTGTCAAATCCAGAAATACTAGAAATATAAATGAGTTGTGAAGTCAATACAATATCATCAGCAAGTGCCCATTCTTGGCCTACTTTTTTGTGGATTTCGTTTCGTGTCATCGCATCCATATGCCAATTGTAAGTTATACCAATAGATTGTGTATGATCTAATATACTTTAAAATGTTTATATATGTTTTGTAATGGAGATGTTATCGTCTTTGCTTTTGAATATAGACTAATACTTGTATCATTTCAATACTCTACCTGAATGGTGGCTCTGAAACCCAGCCAACAATTGATTGACGTTTACCCTTAGTGATAGGTGTAACTCGATGAATAATAAATGAAGGGAAAATTATAATAGTACCTTTTTCTCGAGAAGCACTTACTACTTTTTGATTAATCATAAATTGTAAATCATCCCCTTCATAATCACCTGGATCTGACAATTGAATTGTCATACTTAATTTCCTAGCTGAAATTTCTCCTGTACCAAAATCCAAATGCCATTCAAAAAAATCACCTTCTGAATACCTTGTAAGTTGTAATTCTTGATGAAAACCTAATAAATCAAACCAATACCTTTCATTATTACTATGAATAGCAAGGTCTGCTAATTTTTTATAAACCCAATCATTCTCTTGAATGTTATCAATAAACATAACAGAACTCTTTCTTATCTGATCATTAGATTCACCTTTTCCAGAAACAGTTGCTTCTATCGTTTTATCATCACCCCAAAAGTTGAGTATTCTATCTATTTCATGAGGAAGAAATAATCCTTGATAATACATATAATCTGAAAAATTATGTTTTTAAAGGAAGGCTAAATGAATAATTTATTGGCGCCGCCAAAGGGTTTAATACCCCGAACCTTGCCTCGAAATTAAAATTCAGTTTCGTATAAATGCCTTGTAGGCTTGCCTCGAGGTAATTTACTAATATATTGAAAGTGATTGTTTTTTATAAAACATGAAATAAATGATCTTTTGAAATTATATTGAGGTAATCGCAAACTTCTTTAAACTAGTCTATTAGAATAAAAAATCAAGATAGTTCAAAATTATGCTATTATTTATTAGTTAACAACTGTCAATAAGTCCGTGTGCATATACATTTGATGTGCGAGTCGTTCAATGACTCTAAGCACATACTATAAAAAAAGCCATTTCATAGAGAAATGGCTTTTTAATAGATATAGAATACGTATTATTCTTCTAGAAATACAATACTCTCATAAGCTCCCAGGTCTGGAGCTGTTGTTCTATTGATCCCATTAATATCTACAGGGAATTGTAAAGCAGCACTTTGTAAGCCTTGTCCATTTCCATCAGTTTCTTCTCCTACTTGTAGTAGATTATTTTGTTCGTCTTGAAAATCTGGATTACCACCTCGTATGATATCTGTATATAGTGTGATATTCGTGAAATCAAAAAATGAGTCATTTTCAAAATTCCCAAAGGTGTCATCAAAACGAATCATGGTATTTCTAAAATTGTAATTCAATAATGCAGATTCATCTTGATTAAAGCCTAGTTCTTCTCCTTGATTCCCGAAAATAATACAGTTTGTAAAATTAGCCTCTTGAAGATCGGCTACAAATAAGGTATCTCCTGCAAGAAGTGTGTTATCTAAAAATACAGAGGGAGTATTTCTAAAACTCTGACTCCAATAATTTGCAAATGTACAATGTGTAAAGTTATAGCTTCCTCCTAATTGTACGAGCATTGAAAATTGTCCACAGTTGTTAATCACCATATTTGATCCTTCTACAGTAGAAAAACGATTTAATAACCCTACAGCTGAGGCATTATATATCTGGGTATTGCTAATTCTTAAATTTGGATTTCCTGTTTGTGTACTAGATTCATTAAGAATTCCGACCGTTGCATTTTTTATAGTAGCGTATTCTATTTCATTATTTACACTTCCGTCTGTTAACAGAATGGTACCCCATTGTCCTGGCGTTTCAGAAAAAGAAGTCTCTAAGCGATCTCCTTCAAAAATCACTTCATTTTCTAGAGCTTCTGGATCAGTACTCAATGCCCCATTAATATCAAGTGTTCCATTATTTGCCACAATAATCCCGCTATCATCATGAAAGTGTACACGGGCACCAGGCTCTATTGTTAATGTTCTTGGAGTGACACCATCAGGATCTCCTACAGCCATATATCCATATATAACATAAGGTTTTTCATTGGTAAATGTTAGTTCTTCATCGGTTAGAAAACGTCCTTCTAATACTGTTTCTGTTCCGTTAATAGTAAGTGTTTCTACCATTCCAGTATTTTCATCACGATCTGCAAATAAAAATATAGCATCTTGTATTAAGGTCACCAGTTCTACCTTTTGCTGGATAGCGCCACTATCAAACTCAATAGCATCGGTACTTAAAAATTCTAGAGCTCCTTCGCCAATTTCATTAATGTCTGTAGTTGTTTCTACAAAAACAAAAATGCTATCATTTGCTAGAATTTCTACATTTTCAAATGTACGTCCCGCAACTCCATCGACATTGAGGCGATAATCAGAGTCTTCACCTGTACCTAGTCGTACTGTTGGAATATTGATAGTTTCATCACTATCATTATATACTTTTAAATTAAACGTACTTGATCCTATATTAGTGAATACAGTATCTAAGAAAATAGTGTCTTTAGAAAAACGTAAGTTTCCAGTATTAGGTGTCGTCTCAAAATCATTACGACATGAGCTTGCTAAAATAATACAACCTAAAATGAGTAATATATATATACTGCGCATTCAGAAAAATTTTATAACAAATATAACTTTTTAGCAAGAGCAATATTGTCTCATAAGTCGATTACTTTTTCTTTTTATAAGCATGCACTATTATTCTTTGTTCTCTTTTGTGTGTTTTATAAACTTTTTAATCTTATTTTATTATTCTTTTGCTTGTCAATTTCCTAGTCATTTCTTTTGAAAACCTTCTTACAAGAATTTTTAGGTTTAACACAAAACTTATCGTGTATAACATCTGCTTTATAAAATCTTACAGAAGTTAACAAAGTATTTTAATGAAGAAACAATAACAATGAGTTTGTTATAAATAGTATTCCTATTTCTCTACGATTTCAATTTCAAATAGAGTATTCCAGTCTTTACCAGTTACAAAAAGACGGTTTTCATTAGCCTTATATGCAATCCCATTTAATACTTGATTTCGAGGATCTAATCCTTTTTGCACTTCTTCAGGAAGTGATGTAAGATCAATAAGTCCTTCTATAGCACCAGATGTTGGGTCTATAATTGCAATACTTGCTACTTGATACGTATTTGCATAAATCTTACCATCGATATATTCTAACTCATTAAAAGCTTTAGAAACACTTTTGTGATTTGTTGGTTCTATATACGTTTGTTCGGTTAACTTATTAGGATCTAAAGTCCATATCTTACTAGATCCATCAGATTTATAAATGGTTTTACCATCATTACATAATCCCCAACCTTCTTTACTTTTAGAATATGTAAATGTGCCAGTTTTTTTGAAATCAGAAAGATTATAAATAAATCCTATATTTTCTTTCCATGTAAGTTGATATAACTTATCATTAAATATAGTAAGCCCTTCTGCAAAATATGCATTATCTAGATCTATTTGTTGTAAAACTTTCCCTGTTTTATAATCTACTTTACGAAGACTAGAAGAACCATATCTTCCCGTGCTTTCATATAAGGTATCTCCTACAAATTCTAATCCTTGTGTGTATGCATCTGTTTTATGAGGATAGCGGTTGATAATTTTATAACCATATATTTTTGGTGCTTTGGTGTGTAAGACTGTGATATGATCTTTTACGGTAGTTGTTCCATCCGGAGTATATATAGTAGCAATAAGCGTTTTACGACCTAATGTAGTACTTTGTATAGTCGTTTTATAGTCTTTAGCATTTGTAGTAGTCGTAAGCTTTTCTGTATCTAATGTATAGATGATAGAGTCTATTGGGAAGTTTTTTTTCGCTTTAAGCGAAAAAGAAATTTCCTGACCATTAACAACTGTATTCTTCTTATTTGATGTTTTAATAGAATAATTATCGGTCAAATTTTTTGCGTCCCCACAAGAAAAAATAAGTAGGGGTAACCCTAAAAGAATGAGCGTCTTATATAGCGATGTCATGAGTGTCATATTTGTATGGCAATTTATAACAAAAAATCCGTCTAAAAAACCTTGTGTAGGTAGGTAAATGATGTATCTTTGCATTGGCAAGTCCTACACAACTAGCTCCTGTTGAATCCCCCAGGGCGGGAACGCAGCAAGGGTAGACGGTCGTAGCAGTGTGATGTAGGTAGCTTGCCTTTTTTATTGTTATTTATTTATAGTTTATATATTAAAAACCGAAACAAAACTGTTTCGGTTTTTTTGTTTATAAAGAACCATTTTTTAGATGTTTTTTAACCCGAAT
>CAYYSK010000210.1:0-6099 GCA_964474345.1 uncultured Flavobacteriaceae bacterium | reverse complement strand
AAAAGACGGAAATGTAGCTTATGGTACGCTCACTACGATTAGTGAATCACCATTTCAATTTGGATTAATCTATACAGGAAGTGATGATGGAAAAGTGCATGTGACCAAAAACTCTGGGGGAAGTTGGACAGATATTAGCGCAAGTTTTCCTAAAGATTTATGGGTGTCTAGAGTTGTCGCTTCTGAACATAAAAAAGAACGTGTGTATGCGACCTTAAATGGATACCGTTGGGACGACTTTAAAACGTATGTATATGTATCTGATAATTATGGTCAAACCTGGAAGAACATATCAGGGAATATCCCAATGTCACCCGTAAATGTGATTGTAGAAGATCCTAAAAAAGAAAACATCGTGTATGTAGGAACCGATAATGGAGCCTATGTAAGTGTAGATGGCGGTAATAATTATCACGCTTTCGCGAAAGGATTGCCAGCGGTAGCTATCCATGATATAAAGATTCAGAAAAGAGAAAATCATCTCTTACTGGGAACTCACGGAAGAAGTATTTATAAAGCTGATATTGCAACTATTCAAGAAATGGATGCAAGTAAAAGAGTACAACTTTTTGATGTGACTTCTATACGAAAATCACCTCGTTGGGGGAATAGTTTTAGTATGTGGAGAGATGCTTTTGAACCATCTGTAGATATATCTTATTTTACAACGTATGCAGGGAAATTCTCAATGGTCTTAAAAGATGCTAATGGAAAAGAATTACAACGTATACCATTGATACCGCAAACTGGCATTAATGTTGTTAAATATGATTTATCAATTACAGAAAAAGGGAAGAAAGCATTAGAAAAAGCAAATACAGAAATCAATATAACAAAGGGAAGTAATGGAAAATATTACTTACCTAAAGGAATCTATACTCTTGAGCTCGATGGCGGTAGCGGAAATACTGTAGCTGCAATGACAGAACTCGAAGTAAAATAAAGCATATTAATGGTCGTTTAAGAACCAGTTATTCATCAATCAATCACATATGATCAAATCAATCACCACTATCATAGGGGTGCTCTTCCTGAGTACCCTTTATTGTCAAACCAATACCAATGATTTAAAAGTTTTTTTAGATTGTGAATTCTGCGATCAAACCTACATTAAACAAAACCTCGATAATGTAGAGTTTGTAAGAGATCAGAATTTTGCGGATGTGCATTTATTTTTTAGAACTCAGCGTAATGCAAATGGAGGCGAAAAATATGATGTCGAATTTATAGGAAAGAATGATTTTAAAGACGTAGATGATCTGGTTACATTCTCAACTAATACGGACATGACAAATGATGCCGTAAGAAATCATATCCTTAAATACCTTAAGCTAGGGTTAGTGCGCTACTGGATAAAAAATGGAACAGTCGACACTGTTTCTGTAACAGTGATCTCAGAAGAAGGAGAAACTGAAGAAGAAGTAAAAGACCCATGGAATTATTGGGTGTTTCGAGTAGGAGCTAATGGATTTTTTAATGGACAAGAATCTAGTAGATTTAGTAACTACCGTTTGAATGTATCCGCAAGAAGAGTTACGGATAAAAACAAATTTAACTTCAATGCGAGTTTTAACGAAAATAAATCTACGTTTAGTTTTGATGACCAAGACATTATTGCCATTAATAACGGAAGATTCTTAAATATAAATGATGTTATTAGTATTTCAGATCATTGGTCTGTTGGAGCATTTGGATCATTAGGCTCATCAACGTTTAGTAATAGAGATTTCTTTTGGACATTTAAACCAGCTATAGAATATAATTTTTTCAAGTATGAAGAATCTGCAAAGAAACAACTGGCTTTGTCTTATAGGGTAGGAGTTGTAAATAATAACTATATAGAACGCACCGTATTTGGAGAAATAAAAGAACAATTATGGGAACATAATATAAGTCTCGGAGGAAGTATCAATCAGAAATGGGGAAATCTGTTTGCGCAAGCTTCTTTTGACCAATTCTTAGATGATACGACACTTAATTCTTTAGAGTTTTCATTAGGAGCAAGTGTGCGTTTGTTTAAAGGATTCTCTTTTAATATTAATGGTAATTATGAAATCACACGTAATCAAATTAATTTACCTGCTGGAGATGTTTCTCTTGAAGAGCTATTATTGCAACAACAACAGTTGCAATCAGGATTTAATTATTTTGCTAGTGTTGGATTTAGTTATTCTTTTGGCTCTATATATAATACTATTGTAAATCCTAGATTTAATTTTTAACTATTCTGTTTGCTTAGATTTAATTTTAAAATAGAAGAAATGTATTAAAGAATAGATGCTTCTATACTTAGAGAAGTGAAAATATTTTATATATAAAAATGTAATAATTATGAATAACAGAAAAAACAAAATGAATGTTCTTAGTACTTTTAAGGAATTCAAATTATCGAATTCTTATGTGATTTATGGAGGAACTCAAACTTCAAATAATTATAGTGACGATTCATTACAAGCTAATGATAATTTTATTATAGGACCATACTTTGCTGCACTTCATTAATACAGAGGTAATGTACAAAAGCATAGATTGGTTTATATTGTAAAGACTTTACGCTAGATTATACATTTCAAAATGTATAATCTAGCGTTTCATCCAATACTATCGTTTATTCGTAGATAGTATGTAAACAAATGTATGTTGGATTGGAATATTGGAAATATAACAATACTTATACTGTCATCGATACTTGTTATTTGTGCTGTATGGCGATTATTAAGAAGTGCCAAAGTTGTAGATACAAGCTTATATCTTAATTGGCTTCTTGTAGCGTCTAGTATGACAATCATTCAAGTGATATTGGTAGATGCTCAAGTTATTAGTGCTTTTCCTATACTCTATCTTTTTTTTATTCCGTGGCAGTTTATAGCACCTGTCTTCTTCTCTTTATTCATATGTTCCTATCTAGATAGGATGTGGGAATTCAAAAAATACAAAAAGCTTTTGCTAGCGCCTTTTATTCTGTTTTTTACTTTATATATCCTTTTAAAAATAAACGTATTAACAGGATATAGTCTTTTTTCAAAAGAGATAACACTTATGATTGGTGCAGAATGGGATGAGAATCTAGCTGTTCTTTTTGCCTTTATTAATGGCGTTTGGAATTATAGAATGATTAAAAGTTATGAGCGTAGTTTGCTAGGAGTGTCTTATAAAGCAGTTCTGGAGAAAACAAATTGGTTGCGAGTAATGTATACCGTATTAGTCATTTTATGTAGTATTTGGATATTGGTAATTGTATATCTCAAGGTAACCAAGTTTGAAAGAGGAATGATGGCGTATTATCCACTTTGGTTATTGTTCTTGAGTTTTTACTTTGTGTTTTTATACATAGGAGATCGCCACTTAAAAACAAAACTACTGGAAGCAAATAAAAGAAAAGAGGCTTTTGAAGCGATAGTTACAGATTTTCAAATAGAAGGATTAAATAAAATCTTTGACTCTAAAGAATTACAAAGTATTATAGGAGACACTTATAATGTGACACGTGTATTAAGTTATTTTGCAACATCACTTTTTGATAAACGCAAGGAAGATGATGTTCTTTGGGATATCGTAAGAAATGCAATAGGAAAATTAGATCTAGAAGATTGTGTGATTTACATGTTAGATAAAGAACGCAATGTATTAGTACAAAAAGCGGCTTATGGAAATAAGGATAAAGGAACTCGTAAGGTGTTAAGTCCAATAGAGATTCCTTTAGGGGAAGGCATTGTAGGTGCTGTTGCAACATCGGGAAGATGGGAGTGTATCTCTGATGTGAGTCAAGATACTAGGTATGTGTTAGACGATATGCAACGACAATCAGAACTTGCTGTTCCTATTCTTTATGAAGGAATTGTTTTGGGAGTTTTGGATTCTGAAAATTCTGAAAAAGGATTTTTTCAAAAACAACATATATTCATCTTTCAACTCATTGCAAAACTTACTGCTACAAAACTTAAGCAACTTGTAAAAAAAGAATCAATTACAATTACTAATGATAATGGATATTATAAAGAGCTGTGCTTTCTGCTTGACAATGAAAAAATATATAAAAATCCAGATATAAGTTTAGGTAGTATTGCTTTGAGGTTAAATATAAGTGTTACATATTTGTCTCAACTTATCAATAAAATAAGCGGTGTTAATTTCTCAGATTTTATAAATGAGTATAGAGTAAAAGAAGCTCAAAAATTACTTATACATCCTAATTATGAAGGCTATGCTATTCTTTCTATAGGACTGGAATCTGGATTTAATTCTAAGAGTACGTTCTATGCCGCTTTTAAAAAACATACAGGTGTAACTCCTACTGTTTATAGGGCAAAAGCCCCATTTGAGTCCTAAATCTTTCAGACTGTATAATTACGGACATGTGCAAAAACAGTCCATTCTATGTTTGCAGCATTATTAACTATAATTTTTTTTATTATGAAAAATGCAATGCAATTAAGCAAACTAGTATTGGGAACACTATTATTAATCGGATTAGTAGTAAGTTGTTCAACAGAAGATGGGGAAATTGGACCTGAAGGCCCGCAAGGAGAACAAGGTGTTCAAGGGCCTGCTGGAGAAGATGGCCAAGACGGAATGAACGGTCAAGATGGTCAGGATGGAGAACAAGGAGAACAAGGAACAGCAAATGTAATTTATTCAGAATGGATTCCCTCTGGATTTGATGATCCTATTACAGATGATTTTGATCAATTTGAATTGGATGTTCCGCAATTAAATGAAACATTACAAGATTCAGGAGTTATTTTAGTATATGCTCGTAGATCAACATTAATCTACCCAATACCGATTACTTTTTTTGGAAGTTTAGATGAAAACTATAACTGGAGATTATTAACAACCAATGATGATATTATAGCCGTTCGAGTAAACTCAACTGACGGCGGAGTGATAGGAGAACCTTTCTTAAATGATGAGTATCGTTATGTATTGATTCCTGGAGGACAACAAGCAGAAGGAGGACGTTCCATAAGCGCTCAAGATTATCAAAAAATGAGTTATGAAGAAATAGCTCAGATGTTCAATATTACAGATTAAAGATACACCTGTTATGTATTAATAAAAACCTTCATTACTTAAGTAGTGGAGGTTTTTATTATAATGTTTTGTAATTAAAACGTTTCTACATCGAATTTTGTATTTTTAAGAATGTCTCACAATCATGTTCATAGTCACTCTCATGACACCAAAAATATAAAGACAGCTTTTTTTCTGAACCTTGTCTTTACAACTATTGAGATTATTGGAGGGGTGATGACTAATAGCGTTGCCATCTTATCAGATGCCGTCCATGATTTAGGAGACAGTCTATCTTTAGGATTGGCTTGGTATTTTCAAAATTATTCAAATAAAAAGCGAAGTGCCTCCTATAGTTATGGGTACGGTCGCTTCTCTTTATTGGGAGCTATTATAAACTCCATTGTTTTAGTAGTGGGAAGCGTCTTTATTTTTATAGAGGCCATTCCTAGATTAATAGAACCACAACAACCAGAGACACAAGGAATGATGCTATTAGCAGTACTCGGTGTTGTTTTTAATGGAGCTGCGGTATTGCGTTTAAAAAAAGGAACAAGTGTTAATGAACGAGTTGTGTCATTGCATTTACTAGAAGATGTATTAGGTTGGATAGCAGTATTAATAGGGTCTATTATTATGCATTTCTTCGATATTCCTATTATTGATCCTATTCTTTCTTTAGGGATTGCACTTTTTATTTTAATGAATGTATATAAAAACCTGAAAGAAACTATTCAGATTGTCATGCAAGGAGTTCCAAATAATACAGATATAAAAGATGTAGAGCATCGATTACTGTCTTATCCAGAAATAATAGCTACACATGATATTCATATTTGGTCTATGGATGGAGAGTATACAATTATGACAGCTCATATAGTAGTGCCCGATAGAGACTCACTTATAGCACTTGAATCTCTTAAAAAGAAAATCCGAAAAAATTTAAAAGAGCTTCATATAGCACATGTAACTTTAGAGTTTGAAGTTGTGGGTGAAAAGTGTGATGTTCTTGGTTCATCATAAATACAACTTTTTATTGGCGTCGCCAAAGGGTTTAATACCCCGAGGCTTGCCTCGAAATTAAAA
>CAYYSK010000209.1:0-6108 GCA_964474345.1 uncultured Flavobacteriaceae bacterium | reverse complement strand
CTATTAGGAAATCCGTATGCATCAGCGATAGATGTGACGGCTTTTATTACTGCTAATGATGCGGTAAATGAAGTCTATTATTGGGATCATATTACCAATCCTTCATCAGATTTACCAGGTTTTGGAACGAGTAATTTCTCTATGAATGATATTTCGATACGTAATGCCATGATGGGTATTGCTGCTGTAAATGGAGGAACAGCACCAGGACAGTTTATGGCATCTGGACAAGGATTTGCTATCAAAGCAGATCAAGCAGAAATGGCCGCAGGAACGCCAGTGGTTTTTACCAATAGTATTCGTGTGACAGGAAATAATGATGGATTTAGAAGCTCAGAAACAGTAAACAATCTAGACAAACTGTGGTTGAATCTGACCACAACCGCTTTTGACGAGGCTATTTCTCAAACGGGAATTGGTTTTATCCCTGATGCAACCGCAGGTTTTGATTCTGGTTATGATAGCGCACGATTAGGGACGTTTATATCATTATTTACCACATTAGAAACAGGAGAACAACTTGCTATACAAGGAAGAGAAGCATTTGATGCTGACATGGAAATTGCCCTTGGATTCTCTACCACTATAGAAGAAAATGCTTCTTATACCATAGATCTCAACAAATTAGAAGGAATACATCTGGAAGAAACGCCTATCTTTTTAATAGATCATCTATTAGGAACGACGACCAATCTAAAAGAAGCATCGTATTCTTTTACTTCAGAAAGAGGCATACAGTCAGACAGATTTACGCTTATATTCAAAGAACGTGACGTATTGGGTGTAGATGAAGAAAGCTTTCGCGAAAGCAAAATTAACCTCTACCCTAACCCATCAGAAGGTCAAATCACACTAACATACTCAGGAACGGCAACACTTGAAAATGCTGTGATTACAGATGTCAACGGAAAAATTATTAAGCGTATTGATCTTCAAAACTTTAATCAATCACAAACCATAGCGCTAGATGATCTTGCAAGAGGGATGTATTTTATGCAAATCACGTCACAAGAAAACACGGTTATTAAAAAATTGATATTACGATAATAGGAAGAGTAGATATTTATATTGAACACTCATCCTTAAAATGGCTTTATGATTGGGGGATCACTAAGTCATTTACAAAAAAGACCGAACAATTATGTTCGGTCTTTTATTATTTATAATACTTATAAAATTATATCAAACTCTCATCTGCAGAAGCCACATAGCTAGCTGGAACTTTAAGATTATTCATACGTAAATACACCCCTAATTGTGCTCTATGATGAACGGAATGACTAATAATTAAATTACGCACTACATCTTGTTTAGGAACATTATCAAAATAAGTGGTTTCACCATTTGTCAATGTCCAAGAATCAGTAAATGATTCTTCTGATAATTGTGCAAGTGCTTCTTTAGCTTGAGAGACATTGTTCTCGAAAAGTTCAATAATTGCTTCTTTAGTAGTTGCTGGCTCTGAAGGCGGCACTTTACTAAAATCAAAACTAGGTCCACCCGCAATTGCAGGCACAAGAGCAGGAATATTTGCTATATGGTTCATAAGACTTGTAGCATTCATCGATTTTTCATGAGGTTGATATGCAAAAAAGTCATCAGATATCACATCAAAAAAACGACGTGTTGTATTCATTTCTTGTTCAAAATTTGCAGTAATTGATTCTTTCATTTTGTTTTTATTTTAGTTGTAGTTCTCGATACTCTAAAGATATTAGGTATTCAAGTCTTTTCTATTCATTTTATTCCTTATTTCTTGTCAATATAACCTATCACCCCTATTAAACTCATACCAATTTTACGTCACTGTAGAATAAAGGGTTAGCAATCAAAAAATCTACTAAGAATAGAATTCAATACTAAAATTAAACAATTCTAAGAGTAATTATTAAGCATGTATTGAAACACCTAAAATTTTAAATAATAAAAACTAAAGGTTACATCTCTAATGCTTTCTTTACATCTCCATCCATTAATAAATTAATTGGGTCTTCTAATGCCTCTTTAACAGCTACTAAGAATCCTACTGATTCTTTACCATCAATAATACGGTGATCATAGGATAATGCAACAAACATAATAGGTGCAACGATGATTTGACCATCTTTTACAATAGGACGTTCTACAATATTATGCATTCCTAAAATACCTGACTGTGGTGGGTTAATTATAGGTGTAGATAACATAGACCCAAATACGCCTCCATTTGAAATGGTAAATGTTCCTCCTGTCATTTCATCTACTGTAATTTGACCGTCACGCGCACGGATAGCTAGTCGTTTTACTTCACTTTCTACCCCTCTAAAAGAAAGATTTTCTGCATTACGTATCACAGGAACCATTAACCCTTTAGGTCCAGAAACTGCAATAGAGATATCTTTATAATCAAAAGTCAGCATCTCTTTACCATCAATCATACTATTAACTGCAGGGTATAATTCTAATGCTCTTACAACCGCTAGTGTAAAGAAAGACATAAATCCTAAACTCACCCCGTGCTTTGTTTTGAAAGGTTCTTTGTATTCTTTACGAAGATCAAAGATAGGTTGCATATTTACCTCATTAAATGTAGTAAGCATTGCTGTTGTATTCTTGGCTTCTACAAGACGTTCTGCAACTTTACGGCGAAGCATTGATAATTTCTTACGACTTTCACCTCTCGCTCCAGGTCCTGGAGTACCCATAGAAGGCGTTGCTTTTACAGCATCTTCTTTAGTAATACGACCATCACGACCAGATCCAGATACTTGACTAGCGTCCATTCCTTTTTCATCAAGGATCTTTTTTGCAGCTGGACTTGGTGTTCCAGATGCATATGTTTTTGTAGCAGGAGTTTCTACTTTAGGGGTAGGAGCAACTTCTTCTTTCTTTTCAGCAGGGGCTTCTTTTTTTGCTTCTCCAGCAGGTGCTTTGGCAGCGGTATCTATTAGACAAACCACAGCTCCTACAGCTACTTCATCTCCTTCTTCTGCCTTGAGTGTAATCACACCACTTACTTCTGCTGGAAGTTCTAATGTTGCTTTATCACTATCTACTTCAGCAATAGCTTGATCTTTTTCTACATAATCCCCGTCTTCAACGAGCCATTGTGCAATTTCTACTTCGGTGATCGATTCTCCCGGTGAAGGGACTTTCATTTCTAAAACCATAGTTGTTCTAAGTTACGCTTTCGTACTTCGGCAAGCTCAGTATAAACTCCAGCGGATATTAAATTGATATTCTATTCGTATCTATTTTACTTTTGGTGCTTCAAAAACACTCTCAATTACTTTTCTATGTCTTGCTTTTGATCGTGTACTACTTCCTGCTGCTGGTGAGCTATATACATGACGTGAAGCAATACGTAATTTTACTTGATCAAAGTTCATAAGCATATATCCCCAAGCTCCCATATTTCTAGGCTCTTCTTGTGCCCATACATAATCTGTCACATTAGGGTATCTTGCTATTATCTCTTTAATTTGATCTTGTGGCAATGGGAATAACTGCTCTATCCGAACAAGTGCCACATCCTTACGCCCATTTCCTTCTTTTTTTCCATCTCCGTCTCTTTCTTTTAAAAGATCATAATAAAACTTCCCAGTACAGAATACAAGAGATGTTACTTTCTTTTTATCTACTTGTGCATCATCTATTACTTCTTGAAAACTACCTGTAGCTAACTCTTCTTTTGTGCTTACGGCTAATTTATCCCTAAGTAATGACTTAGGTGTAAATACCACAAGAGGTTTTCTAAAATTCCATTTCATTTGACGTCGCAATACATGGAAAAAGTTGGCTGGTGTTGTAATATCTGCCATGATCATATTGTCATGAGAGCATAGTTGTAAATAACGTTCCATACGTGCACTTGAATGTTCTGACCCTTGACCTTCATATCCATGAGGCAATAACATCACCAATCCATTTTGTGTTTTCCACTTTGACTCAGCTGCAGAGATATATTGATCTAGCATGATCTGTGCACCATTTGAGAAATCTCCAAATTGTGCTTCCCAAATCGTTAATGTTTTTGGAGCTGCCATCGCATATCCATAATCAAATCCTACAACTCCATATTCAGAGAGTAACGAATTATAAATATCCATATGCCCTTTTACACCAAGCCTATTATGAAGATTCACTTCTTCATTTCCATCTTCTGTCTTAATAATTGCATGACGATGCGAGAAAGTGCCACGCTCTACATCTTGACCAGAAATACGTACATTAAATCCTTCTTCCATAAGACTGGCATAGGCAAGTAATTCTCCCATACCCCAATCTAATTTATTAGTCTCTGTATATTGTTTATTACGATCTGCTACGATACGTTCTATCTTACGAATAAACTTCTTGTCTTCAGGTAATTTAGTAATCCCATTTGCAAGTGCATTTAATTTTTTAAGATCATAGGTAGTATCAATTGGAGTAAGTATATCTTCTAGCGTACCTAATTCATAATCTTCCCAATCATCTGCAAGAATCTCGGTAATAACTGTTTTGTCTTTCTTACGTGAAGCTTCTAAATCTTCCTCTAGGTCACTTTTATATATCTTTTCGAGTTCCTTTACATGTCCATCAGTAATTACACCTTCACTTAATAAGCGAGCAGCATAAATATCCCTTGGATTTTTATGCTTCTTAATAGCCTTATATAATAAAGGTTGTGTAAACATAGGTTCATCCCCTTCATTGTGACCATATTTACGATACCCTAAAATATCTATAAACACATCACGTCCAAACTCCATTCTAAAATCTAATGCAAAGGCAAATGCGTGACACACAGCCTCTACATCATCTCCATTTACGTGAAGTACGGGAGACAAAGTTACTTTTCCTATATCGGTACTATAGGTAGATGATCTTGCATCTAGGTAGTTTGTTGTAAATCCTACTTGATTATTTGCTACTACATGAATAGTTCCTCCTGTACGATAGCCATCAAGTTGTGACATTTGTACTATTTCATATACAAGTCCTTGTCCAGCTACTGCAGCATCACCATGTATGGCTATTGGAAGAATTATTTTTTCATTTCCGTCTAATTTTGTGTCAATTTTTGCTCTTGTCATTCCTTCAATAACAGCGCCCACAGTTTCTAGGTGAGAAGGATTTGGAGCAAGGTCCATTCGAATATTACGACCTTTATCGCTTTCGCGAAAACTTGTCCAACCCATATGATATTTTACATCCCCATCAAATAATTCATCTTCATCATATTCTTTTCCATCAAATTCAGAAAAAATAGCCTCTGGTGATTTTCCAAAAATATTAGCAAGTACATTCAAACGACCACGATGCGCCATTCCAAGTACAAATTGCTGTATTCCTTTTTCTGAACCTCTTTCAATGAGTGTATCCAATCCCGGGATCATAGCATCGAGACCTTCTACAGAAAAACGTTTTTGTCCTACATATTTAGAATGTAAAAAGGTTTCAAAAGAAACTGCTTGATTTAATTTATGAAGGATGTGCTTTTTTTCTTCAGGAGAAAAAGTAGGATGGTTATCATTGGTATTTAACCAGTTTTGAATCCACGCTCTTTCCTCAGGTTTACGAATATACATATATTCCACCCCAATAGAATCACAATAAATGGCATCAAGGTGTCGTACAATTTCGCGTAAGCTAGTTTTTCCTAATCCTAAAATAGCACCTGCTTCAAATTGCTCGTCCAAATCGTTATTTGAAAGTTTAAAGTTTTCTAATGCAAGTGTCGGTTCATATTTACGACGATCTCTTACTGGGTTTGTCTTAGTAAATAAATGCCCTCTTGTACGATATGCATCAATTAGATTAACGACTTGAAATTCTTTTTTTACATTTTCAGGAACAGCAATTTGAGTACTTCCTACTTCATTTGAAACAGCATCGCTGCTTTCCATTCCAAAATCAAAACCTTGAAAAAAAGCACGCCAACTAGGCTCTATACTATCGGGGTTTTGCAAATACTGATCGTAAAGCTCTGAAAAATAAGCTGTATGTGCTGCGTTTAGAAAAGAAAATCTATCCATTGTTAGTTATAAGCTATGTCTTATTGACATATAGACGTACAAAAATACAATATTTAACATTTTAGGGTATATAATTCTTATATTTATGAGATTATTTTAACAAACAACC
>CAYYSK010000208.1:0-6121 GCA_964474345.1 uncultured Flavobacteriaceae bacterium | reverse complement strand
CCTCCGCCAGTTTCTTTTTCACCTCCAAATGCACCTCCAATTTCAGCACCAGAGGTGCCTATATTTACATTTGCGATCCCACAATCAGATCCAGCAACGCTTAAGAAACGTTCTGCCTCACGTAAATTGTTAGTCATTATAGAACTTGAAAGTCCTTGAGCAACACCATTTTGAACATCAATAGCATTTTCTACATCTCCAGAATATTTAATAAGGTATAGTACAGGAGCAAAAGTTTCATGTTGTACTATAGGGAAGCTATTATTTGCTTCAGCAATTGCAGGTTTTACATAGCATCCGCTTTCATATCCTTCTCCAGAAAGAACACCTCCTTCAACAATGACTTTCCCTCCTTGAGCGACTACCTGCTCTAGGGCGTTATTGTAATTTGCTACAGCATCGGTGTCAATTAATGGACCCACATGATTATTTTCGTCAAGAGGATTTCCTATACGTAATTGACCATATGCATCTACAACAGCATCTTTAACTTTGTCATAAATGTCTTCATGAATGATTAAACGACGTGTAGAAGTACAGCGTTGACCACAAGTCCCTACGGCTCCAAACACGCCGCCTATAACTGTCATTTTGATATCTGCATCTGGAGTAACTATGATCGCATTGTTTCCACCTAACTCTAATAATGAAGTTCCTAAACGTTCTCCAACTGTACGAGAAACAATTTTACCCATACGTGTACTTCCTGTGGCAGATACTAATGGAATACGTGTATCAGTTGTTAAAAATTCACCTACTTGATAATCACCATTAATAAGACAAGAAATTCCTTCAGGTAGATCGTTTGCTTTTAATACATCTGCGATAATATTTTGACAAGCAACACCACATAATGGTGTTTTTTCTGAAGGTTTCCAAACACATACATCTCCACAAATCCATGCAAGTGCTGTATTCCATGCCCAAACAGCTACTGGAAAGTTAAAAGCAGATATAATACCAACAACTCCTAATGGATGATATTGTTCATACATACGATGCCCAGGGCGTTCTGAGTGCATAGTAAGACCGTGTAACTGACGAGAAAGTCCTACAGCAAAATCACAGATATCAATCATTTCTTGTACTTCTCCAAGACCTTCTTGGTATGATTTACCCATTTCATAAGAAACAAGTTTTCCTAAAGGCTTTTTAAGTTCACGTAATTTTTGACCAAACTGGCGTACTATTTCACCACGTAAAGGAGCTGGTTTTTTTCTCCAAGTCTTGAATGCAGCGGTTGCTGCTTCCATTACTTTATCATAATCTTCACGAGTAGTTGTAGTAATCTTTCCAATTAACTGTCCATCAACTGGGGAGTGTGACTCGATGACTCCTCCATTAGAAAACCAATTATTCCCTGTAGAAGTTCCATCATTTATATCTTTTAAACCAAGTTGTTTTAAGGCTTGATCCATTCCAAAATCTGTAGCGACTGTACTCATTTTGTGTTATTTTTTATATTAAAGAAATCATTTGCGAAGATACAGATAATACTATGCTGAAAAAAAATACAACATCTTTATTAAGGCTGTAATTGTGTGATATTCCACCCTTTTTCAGATTGTGTATACAATACTCTATTATGAAATCGAGAAGCATTAAATTCTAAAAATTCAATACGATATGGTTTGATTTTTCATCCACTCCAATGTGTTGATCTTTCAATAGGTTGCTGGCTTTTTATGCTTTCGCGAAAGCGGACTCTTAAAAACGCTATGTCTTTTGCAACGACACCTTGTGTGCTTAAAGAGCTTACTACTTTAGATTCGTAAGTTTGGTCATTAAAAAAGATGTTTGCTTCTTCTTGAGAGAGATCACTCGCAATTCCTTGAGTGGATAATACACATGCAGATGGATATTTGCTTTGAGTTGCTACTACTTACTGATGTATCCAGATAGCAAATATGTTAAATGGTTCTGAATGTTCAGATATATCAATATAAGTTATTCTTTTGGGACAAAACGTTTGTCTGTAGGCATGATCTCACCACAATTTGAACACGTGCGTTTTGCTACGTCACCATAAAAATCTATAAAATGACCTAAGAAATCTTTTTCTACATCTTTTAAAAGAAAACGTACTTCATATAACTTGGTATTGCAGTTATCACAAAACCAAAGTAAACCATCTTTCCCTTTTAGATCTATTCGTTTGCGTTCTATTACAAGACCGATAGAGTTTTCGTATCGCACAGGAGAGTGAGGTACACCAGCTGGATGTAAATACATATCTCCAGGACCTAATTTCATTGTTTTTTTTTGCCCGTCTTCTTGAATATGCACTTCTATGTTTCCCTCAAGTTGATAAAACAGTTCTTCGGTTTCGTTATAATGATAATCTTTACGAGCATTTGGACCTCCTACAACCATCACAATATAATCTCCAGCATCTTTATATAGGTTTTTGTTTCCTACAGGAGGTTTAAGAAGATCTCTGTTTTCTTCTATCCACGCATTTAGATTAAAAGGTTTTGCTATAGCCATAGTTTAAAAGAATTTGTATAAAAATACAATAATACTTCTATCAATCTAAAAGGAATTCATATATAAAAAACAACCCCATCAGTATAATACCGATGGAGCTGTAAACCAATTATGGTTTGGGGATCTTATTTTACAAAAATGTGAGTAAAAAAATTAATGCCACTTTCTGTTTGTGCAACACTAATTCCAGAATGTGTAAAATTGCTTTCTATAGCTTCTTTGTGGCTTGGACTGTTAAGCCAACCATCTACTACATCCTGAGCAGTACGGTATCCAAAAGCGACGTTTTCACTAACCGCTGTTGCACCATTTGCTTTAAGATAATCTGAGCGTTCAAAAAAATTATCGTGACTTACCTTATTGTTAACTATCATATATCCTGTATGATCTAACGCTTCTTCTTTTGCTAGGGAATGAGAAGAAAAAGGTGGGAGGTTTAAGGTAGCTCTGTATTCATTAATAATAGATAATATCTCGTTAGACATAGCATTATTATTAGAAACACTTAATTCGCTTTCAAAATTTGCAGCAGTTGAATCATCATTAATTTCATCTGTGCTACAAGATACGAGTAAGCATACCAGTCCCATGACAAATAGGGTATTTGTAATTAACTTCATGATTTGGGGTTATTATAATTTGGGATTACTAATATACTAGAAAAAAGCATTTAAACGCTATAACAATACATTTAATCGACGAAATACACAAATTCTTACAGTTTATTTGCTAAAAACATTGAAATTCTTACAATAGAAGTTAATAATTTAAAAAATCCTCTTTGATATTTTCACTTTTATCGTTTAAAGGACTTATTTTGTAGACTTAATACTATTATATATGCAAAAAAATTGTCCAGAATGTGGAAAACGTATTATAGGTCGTGCAGATAAAAAATTCTGTAATGATGCATGTCGTAATAGTTATAATAATAAATTTAATAAAGATTCTAAAAATCTAGTACGAACTATAAATAATAGGCTTCGTAAAAATTATCGGATTCTAGAAGCTTTAAATCCAGGTGAAAAAACAAAAACAACCAAAGGAAAGCTTACGGCTGCTGGATTTGACTTTAATTACTTTACAAGCATATACACAACAAAGGTGGGGACTATCTATTATTTTGTATACGATCAAGGATACTTGCCTTTAGATGGTGGAGAGTTTTATGCATTAGTAAAACGTAATGTTAAGTAAAAATGACGATGAATATGTTTATCTATGTACTAGATAATTAATGAACTGCCATCTCTATAATTGATTGCCTTCTTGGCGGTTTTTTTGTTATATATAGTGCAGACATAGTAATAAATAAAGATTTTAATTATTTTTTTGGATATATTTTAATAATGGTATTAAAATTGCAGTATATGTTTTTGAATAAAATAAGTTGGGTATACAGCAAATTCATTGTATATAATGACATATTTATAAATCAATAATTTATAATATGTTTAACAATAGAAATCATACATAAATTACAAACGTTTTTTAAGTTTGATTTGTTGTTAACGAGTACTAGTAACTATACATACTAAAACTTAGCATTAACACGTTACAAGTAGTACTAGTAAACCCTAAGTCAAAAACATCTGATACTTTTTTTGAGTATCAATTCGCTTTTAAGCGCCACTTTAAAAGAAGCGTTTTGTTTTTTAATAAAACAGAGTCTAATTTTTAATTTTTTAAAGTATTGAAAAAGCAATTAAATTTCTTTTATGTTTCTACACGCTAGGCGTGTTTTAGAAATAACACTATTGATATTCTAGTGTGATTTTAGAGAATATCTTTTTTCCACACCACACTTTAGGAAAGTTTATGTATTTGCCCTTTGAAATAGGGCATTAAAATCAAAGATTTTAGAAAATGCTGTTGGGGGACTGCAATTTTTAAACGCTTTGTAAGTCTTGCTATATATACGTATATATAGTAAGGTTTGACAATAGATCATTCTATGTTATAGAATATCTATATGACTTTTCGGACACCACTTCAGAAAAGCGTAATAAAGTTCCTTTTAGGAACATTTTGAAGTATTAATTTTTTAAAAAAGTTACACATGGAGAATAATTCTTCAAAGGCAAATGTAGCCTTAAGAAACCCAGCATTAATAAATAAGAACAATAATCACAATCTGATATATTCCCCCGCTAGTTCAATAAGTCATTTTGCAAAAATTGCACAAATAACTAATGAGAAGAAAAGAGATGCTGCTATAGTCAAAGCTGCACGTATGTATAATGTATTTGAGAGCAGTACAGAAATACGTAGTGCATTACCATCACTTTATGATTTTGCATCTTGGCTTTCTAAACATAAAAATGATTTGTCATTTTCTATTATTAGAAGAAATACAAATAATGCAATCCCATTAACTGAAACACAAGAGCTTTTTATATGGGAAAACCTCATATATCAAACGATAGAAAACAAATCACTTAACGTAAAGAAAGCTTTAATTGAACTCTTAGTAGCCAATGATTTTTTAAAAGCGTTTATCAATTTTAAAGAAAATCATGCGGACACTTTAAAGACTGTTATTTTTACAACAAATCAACAAAAAGAATTTACACGTAAAGCTCACGCTACTGTAGTAATTACTGATAAATTACCTTTAAAATCAATAATATCTTCACCTAAAGTTCCTTCTTTAAAAGAACAAAGGAGACAGATGATTTCTGTAGAGCGTTTGCTTTTGCAAAATAAAGTACAGCTTTATAAAAATACATTAATAGAAGTTAAAGATATAATTACTCTCTGTAATCAAGAAAAGGATAATAATTTTGATATTGCTATTAGAGAATATCATGAGAGAGCTAAGGCTTTGATTGAAGAATCTATAAAGACTAATAATACAATAATAGACGCTAGAACACAGACTGTAGTAACAAAAGCTCTTGCTATTGAGCCATTTTCTTTTCAACCTCAAAAACCTGTAGATATTAATAGTATACTTAATCAATTAACAGAGGCCTCAAAAGAGGTCGTGGAAAGGGATATATTGTGCATATGTAAAACACTTCCAGAGGTAGTAGTTTCTTTAGGACAATCTATTAAAAATATGGAGAAAACAATCTCAATATTAGATCGTGCTTATACTAAAACTTTGAAAGAAGCAAAGCAAAAAAAGGAAGAGGTAAAAGTTCCTGATATCGATTATAACTTTGTGAGATTGCAACCAAGTGTTTTAAATCATAATACTCAAGAATCACGATCTATTACGATGGTTGTAAATCGCGATATTGAAAAAACCGATATAGCATCTATGTCATATACTGTTACTTTTAATAATGCAGTATCAACATCTGGGACAACGTATAAGGTTTTAAGTGATACAGAAACTGTAGTTTCTTTATTCCCGGAAGAAATAGAATTTCCTTCTAATGCTATTTATTATGATATCACGGGCAATCTGATTACAACAGATGGAAGAGAAGTTGCTTTTGATAAACGAGTTTCGTTAAGTCATGATTGTAATTATGGAGAGTTTAAAACTTCTTCAAATACGGTCATGTAGATTTGTATTACTAAATCTTCGTATAATTACGCTACTAAGGTTAGAGAAATAGAAGTATTATTATGAGACCTTTGTACATAAAGCCATCTAATTTTCAAGTAGATTTAGATATTATTT
>CAYYSK010000207.1:0-6174 GCA_964474345.1 uncultured Flavobacteriaceae bacterium | reverse complement strand
TTATTTATAGCAAGAGCCGTATATAAAGACCCAAATTTCTTATTCTTTGATGAAGCAACAAGTGCATTAGATGCAAATAATGAAAAAGTAATCATGGAAAAACTCGATGAGTTTTTCAAAAATAGAACTGCAGTGGTTATTGCCCATAGATTAAGTACGGTAAAAAATGCAGATCAAATAGTGGTTCTAGATGATGGAAAAATTGTTGAGGTAGGAAATCATGAAACATTAACTCACCAAAAAGGGTTCTATTATAACTTAGTAAAAAACCAATTGGAATTAGGATCGTAAAAAGAGTAGAGAATGCCAGATCAAATAGACGACATAGAATTACGTAGCGAAGAGGTCCAAGAGATTTTAACACGACCTCCTAATTGGATGATCCGATGGGGAAGTGCACTTTTTTTAGGATTAATAGTTTTATTACTTGCAATCTCTTGGGTTTTAGAATATCCAGACATTATATCTTCTCAAGCAACTATCACTACACAAGTACCTCCTCAGAAAGAACGTGCTAGGAGTACAGGTAGGTTTTCTGCAATTTTGGTAGAAGATGCACAAGAGGTGATTAAAGGACAACCATTAGCTATTATAGAAAATACAGCAAACTATGAAGATATATTTAAACTCAAAGAAACATTAGATACGATATCATTACAAGGTGAATCTTTCTATTTTCCTTATACAGAGATACCTGTGCTTACTTTAGGTAACATTGAATCTGATTATGCGCTTTTTGTAAATAATTATATACTATATGAGCTTAATAAAGAATATCAACCATTTTCTAATCAGGCAGTTGCAAATCGTATATCTATTTCCCAAGCACGTAGTCGATTAGAAAATATGAAAGCCCAACGAGAAATTAATAGAGAAGAATTAAGATTAGCTAAAGTAGATTTAGACCGAGATCAAGATCTTTATAATGATGGAGTTATTGCAGCAAGAGACTTTGAAAGTTCTAGAATTAGTTTTTTACAAGCTGAGCGTAATTTTAAAAGTATCGATAGTCAAATATCTCAATTGATAGAAGGAGTAAGTGGTGCTCAAAGTACTGCTAAAGGAACAGAGATCAGTGGTGTTCGAGAAGATAAAACTTTACTCATTGGAGTCATACAGTCACTTAACCAACTTAAGAGAAGTATTAAAGATTGGGAATTTGCGTTTGCATTAACGTCTAATCTAGATGGGGAAGTTTCTTTCCTAAATTTCTGGAGCGAAAACCAAACCGTAAATGCAGGAGATGTTGTTTTTACTGTGATCCCTAAAGATGGTTCAGAATATATTGCAAAGCTTAAAACACCTGCTCAAAACTCAGGTAAAATAAAAGTAGGACAAGATGTAATTTTACGTTTGGAGAACTATCCAGATACAGAGTTTGGAACATTAGAAGGGAAAATAACTAAAATATCTGTGATTACAGATGAAGAGGGAATGTATGCTATAGATGTATCATTACCTGCAACATTAGTAACTACTTTCGGTAAAAAAATTGAATTTCAGCAAGAAATGAGAGGCACAGGAGATATTGTCACAGAAGACCTTAGACTTATAGAACGTTTCTTCTATCAATTACGAGATATATTTAAGCGATAAGAGTATTCTTTTTTACGCTTTCGCGAAAGCATAAAATTCTTTAATAAAAGTATGTTTTGAAGAATTACTTAAAAACCTATCCAATTAACATCCCAGCTATTGTTGCGGTAAGTAAAGCAGCGACAGTACCACCTATAAGAGCTTTAATTCCAAATGTAGCTAAGGTTGCTCTTTGATTAGGAGCTAGTACTCCAATTCCTCCAATCTGAATTCCTATAGAAGCAAAATTTGCAAAACCACAAAGAGCATAGGTTGCAATTACAATAGATCTTGAATTTGCTATAACACCGCTGGCTTTAAGTTTCCCTAAAGTCCCATACGCGTAAAACTCATTGAGAATGGTTTTTTCGCCTAATAGTTGACCTACAGCAGTAATATCTTCTGAAGGTACACCAATGATCCAAGCAACAGGCGCAAATAGGTTTCCTAGTATAAACTCCATGGATAAACTATCATACCTATTGTTTGTTAAACTTGCAATTGCAGTATTAATACCAGTGATATCTCCTAATAAATCTCCTAGAATCCAATTGAGAACACTCATTAAAGCAGTAAAAACCAAAAGCATAGCACCTACATTAACAGCTAGCTTTAGACCATCTGTAGTTCCTCTAGAAATAGCGTCTAGTATGTTAGTTCCTACTTTTTCTCGGGATACTTTTAGAGCTTTATTAACTTTCTCAATTTCAGGATATAATATTTTGGCAATAACGATTGCTGCTGGAGCAGACATAATAGATGCAGTAAGAAGATGTTTTGCAAAAATTGCTTTCTGTACAGGATCAGTACCGCCAAGAAATTCTATAAATGCAGCTAATACACCACCAGCAATAGTTGCCATTCCGCCCACCATTAAACAAAGCATTTCAGATTTGGTCATTTTGTCTAGATAAGGTTTTACAACTAGTGGGGCTTCTGTTTGTCCGATAAATACATTTGCAGCAGCGGCAAGGCTTTCTGCCCCAGAAAGACGCATAGTTTTACTCATTATCCATGCAAGTGCTTTTACAATAATTTGTAAAATACCTAAGTAATATAATAAAGATGTAAAAGCAGAGAAGAATACAATGGTTGGAAGTACTTTAAAAGCAAATATATAACCCATACTTGTAGAAGGATCAACTAAAGAACCAAAAACAAATTGAGCTCCTTGCTCTGCAATTGAAAGGAAATCTACTACTTTTTTAGAAATCCAATCAAAACTTGTGGCAACAAAATCTGTAGGTAATAAATAACCTCCAACTTCTAATTTTGGCATCAATACTAAAATCGCAAAAACAAGTTGTAATCCTAATCCACTCACTACTAAGCGCCAATTGATTTTTTTGCGATTACTACTTAACAAATAACAAACACCAATAAGGAATAACATCCCTAATAACCCTCTAGCTATTCCTGATATAGAAAGACCAAGTCCCATATCTGGATTAATAGCAATAGATTCTTGATTATTTTGCGCAAAGCTTAAGAAGGGTGTAAATAACCCGATTGTTAAGAGCAATAATTTGCGCATAAGCTAGAATGTATTATTTTAATTACGTTTAGAAATTTCGTCTCGTATTTTTGCAGCAAGTTCGTAATCTTCATTGTTTACAGCTTGTTCGAGTTGAGTATTCAATTCTTTTAAAGACATTCTTTGATAGTCATTCTCACTAGTCTGTAATTCTTCTTCTTCAAGAATAATTTCATCCATTAAGACTTCATCTTCTTCTGTAAATTCTTCTGGATCTGTATTTCCTTTTAAATAAATACCTGCCTTATCTAATATATTTTTATAAGTAAATATAGGAGCTTGGAAACGTAATGCTAATGATATAGCGTCACTTGTACGAGCATCAATAATTTCTTCTATTTTATCTCGCTCACAAATAATACTGGAATAAAACACTCCATCAACAAGTTTATGTATAATGACTTGTTTTATCACAATATCAAAACGATCTGCAAAGTTTTT
Organism: uncultured Flavobacteriaceae bacterium; assembly: GCA_964474345.1. GTDB lineage: Bacteria > Bacteroidota > Bacteroidia > Flavobacteriales > Flavobacteriaceae > Dokdonia. Next base: position 2,624 of record CAYYSK010000207.1, on the reverse strand, counting down.
AAAGAGATCGTGAGTAAGAGGTCTTGGAGGGCGTATTTCTTTTTCTAATGCTATAGCTATTGACTGGGCTTCGAAAGCTCCAATAACAATAGGTAATTTACGATCCCCATCTACTTCGCTCAAGATAAGGGCATAAGCTCCATTTTGTGTTTGACTATAGGAAATCCCTTTTATATTTAAACGTACTAAACTCATAGTTGGTAAAAGTAATAAAAGTTAATTGAGTTTTGAAGTTTATATAGTAATGAGTTCGTGTTTTTTCACGTTAATAAATTGAATTGTTGGAGAAAAAGAATATCTACTGCTACTAAAAAACAAAACCCATTATATTTATGATAATTAAAAACAGATGAAAATTCTAAAATCTTCATCTGTTTTTAATGTATTTGAATCAATAATGACTTAATTATTAGCTGCCTTAAAAGCTTTTAATTTTTCATTAAGTTGAGGCACAATTTCAAACGCGTCTCCTACGATACCATAATCTGCTGCTTTAAAGAAAGGAGCTTCTGGGTCACTATTGATAACTACTTTTATTTTTGATGAGTTAATCCCTGCAAGGTGTTGTATTGCTCCAGAAATACCTATAGCGATATAAAGATTTGAAGCTACTGGTTTACCTGTTTGCCCTACGTGTTCTCCGTGAGGTCTCCACCCTAAATCAGATACAGGTTTAGAACAAGCAGTTGCTGCTCCAAGGATATCTGCCATTTCTTCTATCATTCCCCAATTTTCAGGACCTTTAAGACCGCGTCCAGCCGAAACAACGATTTCAGCATCTGCGATAGAAACTTTATCTGAAGCTTTGTCTACAGATTGTACTTTTACGCCAAAATCAGCATCCTCAAGACTCACTGTAAAATCTTCTGTTGCGGCTGCGCCATTATTTTCTTTAAGACCATACGCATTCTTACCAAGACCTACTATTTTTATATCTGTAGAGATTTCTGTTTGGTTAAAAGCCTTATTTGTAAATGCAGTACGCTTTACTTTAAATGGAGCTGTGCTTTCTGGAAGAGCAATAACATTAGAAGCATATCCAGCTTCCAGTTGCGTAGCGAGTAAAGGAGCTACATATTTTGCATCTGCAGTTTGACTCACAACAACGATTTTTGATCCTTCTGCTTTTGTCGCTTGTGCAATAGCTTTTGCATAAGCAGCAGCATTAAAAGCTTCTAGATTTGAATCGCTTACATTTAATACTTTGTCTACTCCATAGGTACTTAGAGCTCCTGCATCACCTCCATTAATAGAGACAGCTGTTACTGTAGTTCCCATCATATCTGCAATACCTTTTGCATAACTAGCTACTTCAAAAGCTGTTTTCTTAAAAGTACCGTTTTCTGATTCTGTATATACTAAAACTGACATATTTTGTGACGTTTATGTGGTTGTTTATTTATGATAAAGACAACCTTATATTTTATTTTAATGTTGAGTACGCTTTCGCGAAAGCGTATAACTCATGAGATTAAGTGTTAGATTGCTTTTGCTTCGTTATGTAATAAATCGATAAGTGCATCAACATTATCAACAAGTTTTACATCTCCTTTTGGAGCTGGTTTTTCAAAAACAACAGTGGTAGTGTCTGCCGAAGCACCTACAGGTTCAACAACAGTAAGAGGCTTTTTACGAGCCATCATAATCCCTCTCATATTTGGGATGCGTAGATCACTTTCTTCTACAAGTCCTTTTTGTCCTCCAATAACTAAAGGAAGACTAGTAGTAATAGTTTCTTTACCTCCGTCTATTTCACGTGTTGCCGTTGCATTACTTCCGTCTATCTCTAGGTTAATGCACGTGTTCACAAAATTTGTGTTTGTGAGACCTGCTAGCATTCCAGGTACCATACCTCCATTGTAATCTATAGATTCACGACCTGCAATGACAAGGTCATATCCTCCGTTATTAACAACAGCAGCAAGTTCTTTAGATACTTGAAAACCATCTTTTGCTTGTGTATTTACACGTATAGCAGTATCTGCACCGATAGCAAGTGCTTTGCGTAATGTAGGTTCTGTTTCTGCCCCCCCTACATTTACTACATCTACAGATGCTCCTTGTTTTTCTTTAAACCACATAGCACGAGTAAGTCCGAACTCATCATTTGGGTTTATCACAAATTGAACACCATTGGTGTCAAATTGAGTATCATTATCTGTAAAATTAATCTTAGAAGTAGTATCTGGTACGTGACTTATACACACTAATATTTTCATAAGAATTTTGAATTTAATATTTAGGTATTCTGTGGTTTTATAATATCTGTCGAAAGTAATAAAAGAACATCACATACTTTTCTTAAAAAGATTTATTCAAACAATATTCTTAACTATTTCGTTTTCGTAACAAAAGTACGGTAAAAAACTTAATTTTACTATGCGTGCATAGTAAAATTTTATAAAAAAGCAATTTTAAGAGCAATGATAAATGCTTACTTTTGTTACCCTATTTTAAAGTAGATTACTTGATGAGAACAATTCAATTTAGAGAAGCAGTATGCGAAGCGATGAGCGAAGAAATGCGTCGTGATGAGTCTGTATACTTAATGGGTGAAGAAGTCGCCGAGTATAATGGAGCTTATAAAGCATCAAAAGGGATGCTAGATGAGTTTGGTCCAGACC
>CAYYSK010000206.1:0-6320 GCA_964474345.1 uncultured Flavobacteriaceae bacterium | reverse complement strand
CCCTTAAAATGATTAATAATACGTTGGGCATTTGTACCGTTACCCGAAGCAAAAATTACAATACGTTTCATATATTTATGATACAGTTATAATGTGCAAAACAAATGATTATTATTAACAATTTGAAGGTTTTTTGTAGAGAAATTCTTTAATATTTTCGTAAATTACCTTCATATTTAAGCGGTAATAGTGTTCAAACCATAAAGGTTTATTATTTTTGCCACTTAATTAAAAATTAAATATTAGAAATTATGTCAGACATTGCATCAAGAGTAAAGGCGATCATCGTAGACAAATTAGGTGTAGACGAGAACGAAGTTGTAACCGAAGCTAGCTTCACAAACGACTTAGGAGCCGATTCACTAGACACTGTTGAACTTATTATGGAGTTTGAAAAAGAATTTGATATTCAGATTCCAGACGATCAAGCAGAGAACATTGCTACCGTAGGTCAAGCAATATCATATATAGAAGAGGCAAAATAAGTCTTATTATTTATGGAGTTAAAGCGAGTAGTAGTTACTGGACTTGGTGCACTTACACCAATAGGAAATAATATTCAAGAGTACTGGGATGGATTATCTACAGGAAAAAGTGGGTGTGCTCCTATTACATATTTTGATGTAGAAAAGTTCAAGACAAAATTTGCTTGTGAACTTAAAAATTTTGACGCCCTAGATCACTTTAATCGTAAAGAGGCTAGAAAGTTAGATAGATTTGCCCAGTATGCATTGGTGGCTTCAGACGAAGCCATCAGTGATGCTGGTATTGACTTGGATAAAGTTGATAAATTCAGAGTTGGTGTTATATGGGGTGCCGGAATAGGTGGCTTAGAAACATTTCAAAATGAAGTGATTAATTTTGCTCAGGGAGATGGAACACCACGATTTAATCCTTTCTTCATTCCTAAGATGATTGCAGATATTGCTCCAGGTAATATCTCTATCAAGCATGGCTTTATGGGACCTAATTATACAACGGTTTCTGCCTGTGCTTCTTCTGCAAATGCAATGATAGATGCTATGAACTACATACGTCTAGGACATTGTGATATTATTGTAACTGGCGGAAGTGAAGCTGCTGTAACACAAGCTGGAATGGGAGGGTTTAATGCAATGCACGCCTTATCTACTAGAAATGAAGATCCACAAGCTGCATCAAGACCATTTGATGCGACACGTGATGGTTTTGTTTTAGGAGAGGGTGCTGGAGCATTAATATTAGAAGAATATGAACATGCAAAAGCAAGAGGTGCTCATATCTATGCAGAAGTTATAGGTGGAGGTATGTCTAGTGATGCATATCATATGACTGCACCACATCCTGATGGAATTGGCGTAGAAAGAGTAATGCATAACTGTCTACGTGATGCAGGAATGAATCCAGAAGATGTAGATCATATTAATACGCATGGAACTTCTACTCCTTTAGGAGATGTAGCAGAATTAAAAGCTATTTCCAAAGTTTTTGGAAATCATGCAAAAAATATCAATATCAACTCGACAAAATCTATGACAGGTCATCTTCTAGGTGCTGCAGGTGCTATAGAAGCCATTGCTTCTATTCTTGCTATGAAACATAGCTTAGTACCCCCTACTATTAATCATAATGTTGTAGATGAACGTATTGATCCTTCATTTAATCTTACATTAAATGAAGCTCAACCTAAAGAAATTAATATTGCAATGAGCAATACCTTCGGATTTGGAGGTCATAATGCTTGTGTATTATTTAAAAAAATAGACGCTTAATATTATGAGCGGTATAAAAAAAATATTTTCTTCCCGTTCAGATACGAACGGGATTTTTTTTATGCGCATGCAAAGTATTTTAGGGTTTAAACCTAAAGAGTTATCCCATTATGAAAAAGCTTTTACTCATCGTTCTTTAGGGCTTAAAAAAGAAGATGGCAATCCTTTAAACTATGAACGTTTAGAATTTCTAGGTGATGCCATGCTTGGAGCAGTAATAGCTGCTCATCTATTTGAAGAAGTACAAGGAGGGAATGAAGGATATCTTACAAAAATGCGATCAAAAGTAGTAAGTAGAAAGCATCTAAATGAACTAGGTAGCGAACTCAATTTATTACGATATGTAAAAGCAAGTATTCCTAAAGAAAATTTTGGAGTAAATATACATGGGAATCTTTTTGAAGCTCTTATAGGAGCTATTTATTTAGATAGAGGATATGTTTATTGTAAAAAGTTTATATATAAACGAGTTATAGAACCTTATGTTGATATTGAAAAACTTGAAGGGCGTATTATAAGTTATAAAAGTGTCTTAATTGAATGGTGTCAAAAAGAGAAGAAAACATTCAAGTTTGATACCTATGAAGATACAGGAAAAGATACGGTAAAACATTTTGCTGTTAGATTATATATTGATGGAAAAATAGCAGCTAAAGCAAGGGCAACTTCTAAGAAAAAAGCAGAAGAGATAGCATCTAAGCGCTCTTTTTATGCGTTTCAACGACAAATTGAAAACAAATAAAGGTTTTTTTAAGATTTTATTTACATTTGTTATTCAATAGCCCTTTTACTCCACATGTCGATACGACTGCCCAAGAAATATTACATTGTTTTTACATTGTTTGCCATTGTTAGTGGTTTACTAGTGTTTTGGGCCGATTCCTATATCTCTGAAAAAGAGAAAATAAATAGGCTAATACGCTTAGAAAATCTAAACAAAAAAACTGCATCAGAACTTAATGAAACTCTTAATAACTATGTAACATTGATGTCTGGTATACGATCATATGTACTATTATCTGATGAATTTCCCTCTCAAGAAAACTTATTTGACTTTGTAAATCTTCAACTATCTAACTTACCTATAGACGATAGTTACGTGATCTCATTTGTAGATACCTCACACGTTTTTAAATATTCCTTTACTAAAGATCAAATCAATCCTAGTAATCTTATAGGCACGTCTGTTAAAAGTCTTGTAAATAAAAAAGGAATTGAACAGATGGAGAAAAAAATGAAACACAAAGGTTTCGTTTCTTATAATCCTTATAATCTTATTGAAGGAAACGTAGGTTTACCTATTGGGTTTAGTGTTTTTAATAATCAAAATATAAGTCTTGGTTATTTTTCTATTGTAAAAGATTTTAAACCCATTATTGACAAAGTATATAGCAGCACCGATACTACAGAATTTGTATTTCGATTTAAAACATCTACAGGGGTTGAATTTGATAGAGAACGTGTGTACGATGGGAAAAAGATATATAGCACAACAGAAGACACTCAATATTGGAGAAATTTTGATGTAGAAGATGAAGACTTTATTGGGACTGAAATCTCCTTTTTTAATAAAAAATTTGTCATACAAACTGCTTATAAAAAAACATATAAAAGAAGTCCTGTTTTATTATTTATGATGGCTTTATGGTATTTATTACTCTTAAGTTTTATGCTATTTGTGATTATTCAGCTCTATTTTTATAAGCGTAAAAACAAAACCATAGCAACACAAAAGAAAGAATTATCAGAATTAGTAGCCACTAAAAATAAATTCTTTGCAATTATTGCCCATGACCTTAGAAGTCCTCTTTCTTCGGTAGTTAATTTTTTGGATGTCCTTAAAGAAGAACAATTTTCAAATACTCAAACAACTCAAATTATAAATGCATTAGAAGATTCGAGTAAAAATAGTCTTTCTCTGCTTGATAATTTATTAAAGTGGTCAAAAGTCCAAACAGGGAATATACATTATAGTTCGCAAAAAATAGATATTCTTACTATTGTAAAAGACCAAGTTAAAATTCAAAAACAACAAACTCTTCAAAAGAATATAAACATTGTTATAGAGGCAAGCACAGATGTAAAAGTTATGGCCGATAAAAACATGATAGCTACTGTTGTACGTAATTTACTTTCAAACGCTATTAAGTACTCTCATAATAAAGGTATTATTGTTATAGAATTATCAAAAATCGATCAACTATTTTCGTTTAGCATTGAAGACTCTGGTATTGGTATACCACAAGAGTACTTAGATCATATCTTTGATGTAACCAAGGTTACTACTCAAAAAGGAACATTGCAAGAAAAAGGATCTGGTTTAGGATTAATTTTATCAAAACAATTTGTAGATATACATGAAGGAACATTATCTATTGAAAGTACTCAGAACAAAGGTACAATAGCTTCATTTACACTTCCTACTTAAAAGGAATTTCTCATTATTAACAAATCTCAAACGTTTGCGTGTTTTTTTAGGCAAGATTGTCGTATATAAGCATCTAGAGTAAGAGTAGTTTTATGTATCTTTAAATTTCGTAGTAACGTTATGGGGACATTTAAGTTAGTATTAGAAGACGATTTTGGATATGATTTTACACTTATTGCTATACACGGAGTTATAGAGCCTTATTATCTTGCTTATTTGCTTAATTCACATTTGAATCTTAGACTCCGCAGAAGTCGTAAAGATCTCACAATAAATAATGATACTATTTCTGCTGAATTTCCAGTATATGAATATCATAATCAACAACAATATATTACATATCATTTTTTTAGCAATCGTACAAAAATTACAAAGGAATATAATAATCAATCTAGTTTATTTGAATCTGAAGACACTATTGAACGTAGGTTCTTTATAGAAGAATTATCTCGTGTTGATTATTTATTAAAAGTAAGTGAAGACGGAACTTCTTTTGCACAAGAAAAAACTCTAAAATTACTTACCCAAATACCTCAGATTGTAACCGCATATACTGTTGATATAACACAATTAAAAAATAAAGAAAACTTAATTTTTGAATAATGCCAACTAGAAAAAAAACAAAAATCGTTGCTACTTTAGGTCCTGCTACAAGTACTAAAGATATCCTCTTAAAAATGATGAAAGAAGGAGTTGATGTTTTTAGAATTAATTTTTCGCACGCTGATTATGATGATGTTATTGAGCGTGTTGAGATGATTAGAATGCTTAGTGAAAAACACGGACACAACACTTCTATTCTTGCAGATCTTCAAGGCCCTAAATTAAGAGTGGGTCGTATGAAAGAGGAAGTTGTCGTAAATCCAGGCGATAAAATTATCTTTTCTACAAAAGAAGAATTTGAAGGAACTAAAGATAGAGTCTATATGAACTATCAACAATTCCCAAAAGATGTAAAAAAAGGAGAACGTATTTTGCTTGATGATGGTAAACTCATGTTTGAGGTAGTAAAAACAGATGGTAAAAACGAAGTAGAAGCAAAGGTTATTCAAGGAGGTCCTTTACGCTCTAAAAAAGGAGTAAACCTCCCTAACACTAATATATCATTACCTGCACTTACAGAAAAAGATGTAAAAGATGCTATTTTTGCTATAAATCAAAAAGTAGATTGGTTAGCACTTTCTTTTGTACGTCATGCAGAAGATTTAAAGCAACTTCAAATAATAATAGACGAGCATTCCGAACATAAGATTCCTATTATAGCAAAAATTGAAAAGCCAGAAGCTGTTGAAAATATAGATAAGATAGTTGCATACTGTGATGGATTAATGGTTGCTCGAGGTGATTTAGGTGTAGAAATCCCAGCAGAAGAAGTTCCACTTATTCAGAAAAAGCTTGTCTTAAGAGCTAAGAAAGCTCGTATTCCAGTAATTATTGCTACTCAAATGATGGAGACCATGATTTCTAGTCTTACACCTACTCGAGCAGAAGTAAACGATGTTGCAAACTCTGTGATGGATGGCGCTGATGCCGTAATGCTTAGTGGAGAAACATCTGTAGGTCAATATCCTGTTCAGGTTATCCAAAAAATGGCTTCTATTCTTAAAAATGTAGAAGATTCTGAACTTATTCAAGTGCCACATGACCCACCACATATCCGTACAAAAAGATACATTACAAAAGCAATTTGTTATCATGCAGCTCATATGGCAAATGAAATAAGTGCAAAAGCAATTTCTACATTGACTAATAGTGGATATACAGCATTTCAAATATCTGCTTGGAGGCCGCAAGCACACATTTTAGTGTTTACCTCTAACAGGCGTATTCTGACACAACTTAATTTATTATGGGGAGTTAAAGCCGTTTTCTATGATAAATATGTAAGTACCGATGAGACCGTAGAAGATGTCAATAAAATTGCATTTGACATGGGATTTGTAAAAAAAGGTGATATGCTTATTAATCTTGCCGCAATGCCTATTGTAGAGAAGGGTATGGTAAACACCTTACGTATTTCTGAAGTATAAATTCAATGTAATATAAACACACAAAAAGCGTTCTAATGAACGCTTTTTGTGTGTTTATCCCGAATTATGCATTAGAACTTCGTGATGAAGGTTGGATGTGCCATAAAATAT
>CAYYSK010000205.1:0-6324 GCA_964474345.1 uncultured Flavobacteriaceae bacterium | reverse complement strand
AAATGTAGTGCAGTGGTATATTTTGCAGTACATTCAAGCTGTAATAGATTTTCTATTGCATAATCTAAGTTAAATCAATAAAAAAAGCGAGCATTGCCCGCTTTTTATTTTATATAAATGTGCTCTAATTATTTTACAATTATTTTTTGTGTTTTAGTAAGCTTAGAACCTAAAGTATTCATTTTTACAAAATAAACTCCAGATGCTACACTAGACATATCTAATGCTACTCGGAATACATTTCCTTCTCTTTGAACTTGCTTATATTTTAATTGCTGACCTAATGTATTATATATTCCTATAAATACATTCCCTTCTAGGGTAGATGTAAGCGCTACATCAAAATTCTCATTATCTAATGTTGATATTGTAAATTCTGAATTTGCTAAAGCCTCATCATTTAACCCAAGAGTATCATCAATAATTACTGTATAATCTTGAACTTCTCCAAAACCAAAATCAGAACAAGCATTATTGATATCTCCCCCAGAAGTATCTATAGCTTTTGCCCTAAGAATATGACTTCCTATTGGAGCACCTACTGGAATTACAAGGTTAAAATCTTCAAGAGTAGCTACTTGTTGGAAAAATTCTCCAGCAATAAGTTGTTCTGATGTTTCAAAATCTCCGTTATCATTAAAGTCAATCCATACAGATAATGCTTCAATACCAGGACCTCCAGTCCAGTTCTGTTGTGCTTGAAGAACATATTCATTTTGCCCAGTTAAATTACTTAATGTAGTAGATAAATCTGTTCTATTTGCATACCCCTGAGGACTACTTTCTGGTTCTGTATTACATCCATCACCACCATCATCTGCATTAATAGTATTTAAAACAAACTGTTTAATACCATCTACATCACATCCATTAACTGCTGTAGGCATACAGATATTAAATAAATCTATACTCGTTTCATCATTTGAAGCATCTAGATCATCTGTAAGGTTTGTTCTAGCAACTATTGTATGTGCTCCAGGTGTTATTGTTGCTTGTGTTGCAAATGTAAAAGATACTGTTGCTTCTGGTAATACATTTCCAGTAAACATTTCTACAACAGGAGCATCAGTATCTAAAATATATTGTACTTCAAAGTTAGATTGTGCTACTCCTCCAAAGTTTGTGATAGAAATAGTAATATCTTCTACATCTAATTCTCCTGAAGTTGGTGCTGTAATTGCCGTTGCTCCAATATCATCAGACATAAGATGTGTTACCTGTATAGATGCTGTGTCATTAGCATTTTGTTCATCTCCTGTGTGTACTGTAGTGGCTTCAATAGTATATGTTTGTCCTTCTACAGATAAATCTATTGTTTGTGTAAACGTATAGTTTGCAACATCACAAGCAGGAATTGTTCCTGTAAAAGTTTCTGATGCAACAAGTACACCATCAACTCTTAATTCTAATGGAATATTAGATTGTGCTTCTATACCAAAATTTCTTATAACTACCTCTACTGTTTCTGTAGCGGTAAAATCTCCATTTGATGGAGAAACAAATGAAGTAACACCTACATCATTAGCAAAACCACCTGTTAATTGAAATGAAGCTATTCGAGTAGCCCATAAATCATCACTTAAAAAATATTCTGAAGTATGCCAGAAAGTTAAATTATCTGGATCCATTGTCAAATGCGCATAATCTCCAAAACGATTTGAAGAAATTTGTACACCTGCACCATCAAAGATTACAGTTTCTTCTACAGTCATTTGCCCTAATGGATCATTCTTAAAACGTCCTGTATGATGTATACCAACTGGCATACTTGGTCCTCCAATATTAAAAGCTAAGCCAATATTTCCAAATTCATCCATACCTGCACTACTCATAAAACGGCTATTCCCATCATCAGGAGCGTAGGTACCTTCTTGATAAACTGACCAAGTATCGTCAGCATCTGTATTTCTAAGTTCTATCCAACGTATACCTGAAGTATCGTCTCCATCTACATCTACATTAAATGTAATTAACCAAGAATTATGATCTTCAAAAGATCTATAATTCGTATTATAAGAGATAATTCCTCCTATACCTGTTAGCTCTTGCCCTGTACCTGGCTGATCTATTTCTCCAACTCCAAAAGCTGCAAATAAAGAATCAAATACTCCTACTGGAATCACTTGCGGATTTGCAGAAATAGTAGAATTTGCAGGAGTATCATAATCTATATTTGCCTCCCAAACTAATAAATGATCTTCAGTTATTGATCCATTCCATGAATCATCTTGTAAGTACACAAAATAAGCTGGAGCATCTGCAGGTGGTAATTCATCACCTATAAGGTTTGCTGCTGCAGCACTAAAAATTGTCGTAGGGTTTGCAAATTGCCCAGTAAGGTTAAGACCTATAACTTGAGCATTAGTATCTCCTGCTAACATGGCATCTCTTTCTAAAACGAAAACTTCGCGAGCGGCAAATCCACCACCGCCACCAGGACCATTAGTCGTAAGATAATATCCGTCAGGCCATATAGAATAATGCGGGTAATCTTCAAATTGACCATTAAGTATTTCATATAAATTATATGCACCTGTTGGGTCTGATGTTTCTGAAACTGCAAATAATAAAGACTGTGCTCCATTACCAAATTCACTTACGATCCATCTATCTGCTAAATGATCATATAAAACTATTGGATCTCCACTATTAGATACATTTCCTAAGAAAGTACCTAAAGCAACAGGCCCTACAAGTAAATCACCTGTTTTACTATAAATTGCAATAGATGAGTTAACAGCTTGTACATAATGATTAGGGCCAACAGCTCCTGTTGGATCTGGTGGTAAAAATCCAGAATCAGTATTGTCTATCCCTGGGAAATTAGCTCCTACAGTATTACTAGCTAAAAAAGGTCCCATTTCTCGTTGTAAAGTACCAGCAGGAATAGATTGTCCTTCTACTATATTATCAAACGATCCTTCAAAACGGTTAGGAACTATAGTAAGCTCATTAATTCCAAAATTTTGGTTTTGTAGAACAGGAAAGCTACTAAGCGCTTCTGTTTTTCCTTTATAAATAGCCTGAGAAATAGAACTAGGCCCTTGAGTTTCTTGTGCAAAAATCCCAATACTAAAAAAGAAGATTGCAATAAATAATAGTTGTTTTTTCATGTAAATTGATATCTATAATTGGTGTCTTTTGTTAATTAAAACAACTTAAAGTTACAATTTCCTACTTTAGTATAAGTTTATATCAAAATATTAACACATTATTTCAAAACTTGTTTATAACATCTCAATGCATCAAGATATAAGTGTGCATAATTTGCTTAAAAAACGTAAATTTGCGCCTTTAAATAACATTACATACTTACTTGTATGATTCACTTCTTCGGAAATCCAAAAGAAACTGTATTTGCAGTTCAAAGCTATCAAGATTTAACACAAGAAGATAGCGAAAAGCTTGTGTGGCTTTTTGGCAATCAACCTAAGATAGAAGCGTCCACAATAGACGCTTTTTTTATTGGACCTAGAGCAGCTATGATTACTCCTTGGAGTACAAATGCTGTAGAGATTACCCAAAATATGGGTATTCAAAGTATTCTTCGTATAGAAGAGTATGCTCCATCTACAGAAGAAGATAGTTCATATGACCCAATGCTTTCAGAAAAATATACAGCACTTAATCAAGATATCTTCACATTTGATATAGATCCAGACCCAATTATAGAACTTGATGATATTAGTGCCTATAATAAACAAGAAGGTCTTGCATTAAATGAAGAAGAAATCATCTATCTAGAAGAAGTTTCAGAAAAGATAGGTCGTAAACTTACTGACTCGGAAGTATTTGGTTTTAGTCAAGTAAACTCTGAACATTGTCGCCATAAAATATTTAATGGTACATTTATTATTGACGGTAAAGAAATGCCTTCCTCTTTATTTAAACTTATCAAAAAAACATCTGCAGAAAACCCAAATACTATAGTTTCTGCATATAAAGATAATGTCGCTTTTACAGAAGGCCCTCGCGTGACCCAATTTGCACCTAAAACAGCTGATAAGCCAGATTATTATCAAGAATCTGAATTTGACAGTGTGATTTCTCTTAAAGCAGAAACTCATAATTTTCCAACTACTGTAGAGCCATTTAATGGCGCCGCTACAGGATCAGGAGGAGAAATTAGAGATAGGCTTGCAGGAGGAAAAGGGTCTTTACCGCTTGCTGGAACAGCTGTGTATATGACGCCTTATTCAAGACTAACAGAAGATAGATCTTGGGAACAAAAAATGCCTGCTAGAAAATGGCTATACCAAAACCCTATTGATCTTTTGATCAAAGCTTCAAATGGAGCATCTGATTTTGGAAACAAATTTGGACAGCCTCTTATTACAGGCTCTGTTCTCACTTTTGAACATGAAGAAGAAGGTAGAAGGCTAGGCTATGATAAAGTAATTATGCAAGCTGGAGGTATAGGGTACGGTAAAAAGGATCAAGCCATAAAAGACACTCCTAAAAATGGAGATAAAATTGTCATTCTAGGAGGCGAAAACTATCGTATAGGAATGGGTGGTGCTGCTGTATCATCTGCCGATACAGGAGCATTTAGCTCTGGGATAGAGTTAAATGCAATACAACGCTCTAACCCTGAAATGCAAAAACGTGCTGCAAATGCGATACGTGGACTTGTAGAAAGTGAAGAAAATCCAATTGTATCTATTCATGATCACGGAGCTGGAGGACACCTTAATTGTCTATCTGAACTTGTTGAAGAAACTGGAGGTCATATAGATCTCGACAAACTTCCAGTAGGAGATCAAACACTATCTGCAAAAGAAATCATTGGAAATGAGTCTCAAGAACGTATGGGACTTGTGATTGGAAAAAAAGATATGGAAACTCTCAAACGTATTTCTGATCGTGAACGTTCACCTATGTATGAGGTAGGGAATGTAACTGAAGATCATCGTTTTTGTTTTAAAAGTAAATCAACTGGGAAGTCTCCTATGAATCTAGCATTAGAAGACATGTTTGGAAGTTCTCCCAAAACAGTGATGACTGATAAGACAATATCAAGAGAATATACAAATCCTAGTTATCAATTAGAAAACTTTCATGATTACCTAGAAAATGTATTACAACTAGAAGCTGTAGCATGCAAAGACTGGCTTACAAACAAAGTAGATCGATGTGTTGGAGGGCGTGTTGCAAAACAACAATGTGTAGGTTCGTTACAACTTCCTCTTAATAATGTAGGTGTTATGGCTTTAGACTATAAAAGTACAGAAGGTATTGCAACTTCTATTGGCCATTCTCCTATTAGTGGTTTAATAGATCCTGTAGCTGGAAGTAAAAATAGTATTGCTGAAGCTTTGACAAATATAGTGTGGGCACCTCTTACAGATAATCTAACATCTATAAGTCTTTCTGCAAATTGGATGTGGCCTTGTAAAAATGAAGGAGAAGACGCTCGATTATATAAAGCGGTTCAAGCTATCTCTGAGTTTGCTATTAATTTAGGTATTAATGTGCCTACAGGAAAGGATAGTCTTTCTATGAAGCAAAAATATCCAGATGGAGATGTTATTTCTCCAGGAACTGTTGTTATTTCGGCTGCTGGAAATTGCAATGACATAAATAACGTAATAGAACCTGTTTTCAAAAAAGGAAGAGGAAGTATCTATTATATCAATATGTCTCAAGATACCTATAAATTAGGAGGTTCCAGTTTTGCACAAGTATGCAATACGATAGGTAATGAAACACCTACAATTGTAGATGATTCTGCTTTCGCGAAAGCATTTAATACCCTACAACACCTTATTAAAAATGATCATATCGTTGCTGGACATGATGTTGCTAGTGGAGGACTTATTACAACCTTACTAGAATTATGTTTTGCTGATGAACAATTAGGAGCATCTATAGATCTTACAGATCTAGGAGAACAAGACATCATTAAAGTATTGTTCTCTGAGAATTCTGGAATTGTTTTTCAAGCAAAAGATGATACTATAGAAAATATCCTAACAGAACAAGGAATATCCTATTCAAAAATTGGAACTGTAAGTCATTCTGATACATTAGAAATTAAAAATCATGGTGTAGAATTAGGTTTAAATGTCCCTTCATTGCGAGATACTTGGTATAAAACATCATATCTTCTAGATGATAAACAAACTGCAAATGATCTAGCTAAAGATAGATTTGACAATTATAAAGCACAACCTTTACGATATGTTTTTCCTGGTCATTTTACAGGAAAACGTCCACAAATAGATGCTAATACATCAAGACCTAAAGCTGCCATTTTAAGGGAAAAAGGCAGTAATTCTGAGAGAGAAATGGCAAATGCTATGTATTTGGCTGGTTTTGATGTAA
>CAYYSK010000204.1:0-6373 GCA_964474345.1 uncultured Flavobacteriaceae bacterium | reverse complement strand
GTGAGGTAGATGGGGTTCTTATAGAAAAGTTTTTTGAAATAGATGATGTTGTTCAAGTTGGACAAACAATCGCAATTATAGAAACAGATGGAGATACTGTTACTGAAACTGCTTCTTCAGCTGTTGTAGAAACCCCAACTGTAAAAGAAGCGGCTACTGCAGTAGAAAAAACAGTAATTGCTGCAAAAGATACAGTTGCTCCAGTAATAAGTTCTGGAGATCGCTTTTACTCTCCTCTTGTGAAGAATATGGCTAAAGAAGAAGGAATTGCACAAACTGAGCTAGATACAATACCTGGAACTGGAAAAGAAGGACGCGTTACTAAAAAAGATATGCTTGCTTATATAGCATCTCGTGGTAGTGCTCCTGTTACTTCTGCACCTGCTCCTCAAAAACCTACTCATGCTGCAAAAGCTCCAAAGACAACAGCAGCTCCAGTAAGCGTAAATGGAGAAGATGAGATTATCCAAATGACTCGTATGGGTAAATTGATCTCTCATCATATGATAGCTTCTGTACAAACTAGTGCTCATGTACAATCATTTATAGAAGCAGATGTGACTAATATTTGGAATTGGCGTAAGAAAGTAAAAGGCGCATTTGAGCAGAGAGAAGGTGAAAAATTAACGTTTACACCTATCTTTATGGAAGCTGTAGCAAAAGCAATACGTGACTTCCCTATGATTAATATCGCAGTAGATGGAGATCGTATTATTAAACGTAAAAATATTAATTTAGGAATGGCCGCAGCCCTTCCTGATGGAAACCTTATTGTTCCTGTGATTAAAAATGCAGATCAATTAAACCTTGTCGGAATGACAAAGGCAGTTAACGATCTTGCAACTCGTTCTAGAGGTGGAAAATTAAAACCAGATGATACACAAGGAGGAACATATACGGTGACAAATGTTGGTACTTTTGGAAGTATTATGGGAACTCCTATTATCAATCAACCACAAGTGGCTATCCTTGCATTAGGAGCTATTCGTAAAGTACCCGCTGTTATTGAAACACCTGATGGTGATTTTATAGGGATACGTATGAAAATGTTCTTATCGCATTCTTATGACCATCGTGTTGTAAATGGAGCTTTAGGAGGACAGTTTGTAAAACGAGTTGCTGAGTATTTAGAAGCTTGGGATATGAATACAGAAATCTAAACGAATTTAAAAATATAAAGAAAGCCCAATTCTTATAGAATTGGGCTTTCTACTTTTTAATAGAATATATGTTATTCTATAGTAGCTAGTGTTTCTATGAGTTTTTCATAAGTTTCTATATCCACAAAAATCTTTCCCCCTAAATTTACAATAGGAGTAGTAAGAGAAGCAAGCGGAGTAGTAGAGTTTGCTAATGTCTTTTCTAAATACTCTTGCATTTTAGGTTGTTCACTTAATTTTTGTGTTTTAAATAGATAAATACTATTTTCTAAACTGGAAATAAGACTGTCACAACTCGTACATTGTTCTGTTTGATAAATTAAAATAGGACGTTTTGCCTCAATCTTAATAAGCTCAAAAGGTCTTTTAAGAGCACGACGTGATAAACTATCATTTACAACGATCTCGTATGTATAATTGGGCGTTTTTCCACGTTCAATAATTAAACTTTTGATATTTACTTTTGAGGTAGCAGGAATGCGTCTAAGTCTTGATTTTGCTTTACTCTGCCTAAAGCCAGTACCTGTAATTGTTACGAGAATATCTAAGTCTTTTTCGTTTTCATTTACTGCATACAGTAATAAACGATTTGCTTTTTTTTCGTCAATAATCTTAATAGGTCGATCTTGTGCTTTTACAGTACATACTAAAAATAATAGTAAGATAATTGGTAGTTTTTTTAACATAATGTATAGGATTTATAATCCTATAACGATAAAATCAATAATTACGTATAATTTAAAAGAGTATAATAACTTGTATACGCTTTTGCAAAAGCATATAAAGGAATATTGAAAGATAGATCAAGATAATTATTTAAAACGTAATTTCTGAAGTAGGATATAAGAGATCTTCAAAGTTTTTTACCCAAATTCCATCTACACGTTTTTCTCCATATTCATTAAATAGCCCTTCTGATGTTCTTTGAAAAATAAGACGATAATCTTCTCCTATAGTACAAATAAGTTTCCCATCAACAATGTTTCCTATAAAAGGACGCGCTCCTTGTTTTCTATATGCATTGTAATAATATTGCTTTTCTTTTGCATTATAATAAATTATAGTGTGTAAGCTTAATACTGATTTCCCATCTCTGGTTCCTCTATGACGTAATACAAGAAGTTCTCCATCAAGGTCATAACGTACTTTTGAAAGTACATCATAGGGTTTGTTTTGCTCTTTTGGATATGATGATCCAGTTCCTTTCCAATCTCCAATCATAAAAGAGAGTTTTGCCATGGCTTTTTGCTCCTCACTTTGAGCAAAAGAAATTTGTGTGATAAGGAAAAGGCATAGAAATAAAAGTGAAGTATAGTTTTTAATAATTCTCATGTTTAATAATTGTAAACGATTTGTTACCGCTTTTGCGAAAGCGTATTTCTCAATAATCAATCAATCTTCTCCCAATCAAAATTTTGAATAAAATGATTCATGCTTATAATATCAAAATACATTTTTTCTTTATGCATTAAGACAGGGAGCTTAATAAGTTCACGACCAGAAACAGAATCTTTAAGGTGTGACCACATCAAATCAAAAACTGCACTATTCTTTTTAATGTCTAATGTGCGATGTTTGATTCTTTTTCTATTAAGATAATTACTTAAATAAGTACATTTCTCACAATCATTTTCTATAAAAATAGTAAGTTGATCAGGATTTATTGGAAGTAAATTAACGTGTTCTTTTTGACCTTCACCTTTGCGTTTTTTGATAGTTTGTAACTGTTCTTCAAAAGTAAAGATTTTGGTATAACTTGGAGTAGCTCCTTTTAAAGGAATTAAAATAATCATCACTACTTTGCTCTTAGGAGGTATTTTTTTTATGATAGGACGATCTGCACTACGTCTAAAACCTTCTCCATTAACCATAAGAAATGCTTCTTGCTCAATATTTGTATTGTTTTGAGCATACAGTGTCCATCGTTTGGCTTGCTTATCTTCGATAAGTTCTACTGCTGGAGTTTGTGCAATTAAGAGTAAAGGAAATAAAAGATAAAATAAGTGTAAAAATAGCTTCATATAAAAGGTACTTCAATAATAAAGCCACAAGATACATATTCTTATATTTTTAAGCATTTCATAAGAGGAAGATCGCTTTTCAAATTGTATTTTTGTGTTTCAATAAAATTATATGAAGCTTAATATAAGTAGACCTATTTGCTTTTTTGATCTCGAGACTACAGGGATTAATGTTGCTAAAGACCGTATTGTAGAAATCTCTATTTTAAAAGTATTCCCAGACGGAAGAGAAGAAGAGTATACACAACGTATTAATCCAACAGTACCTATTCCCGCAGCTACTACTGCTGTACACGGTATAAGTGATGCAGATATTGCAGATGCTCCTACATTTGCTCAAAAAGCAAGTGAAATCCATAATTTAATAAAAGATTCAGATCTGGCTGGCTTTAACTCCAATCGTTTTGATATTCCTTTATTAGCAGAAGAGTTATTGAGATGTGATATTGATTTTGATATGAAAAATAGAAATGCTATTGATGTACAAAATATTTTTCATAAAATGGAACAACGTACACTTGTAGCTGCCTATAAGTTTTATTGTAATGAAGATTTAACAAATGCGCATAGTGCAGCAGCAGATACCAAAGCAACCTATGAAGTGTTGAAGTCGCAGTTAGATCGCTATGACGATTTAGAAAATGATATGAAATCTTTATCTGAATTTAGTACACGTAAGAAATTGGCAGATTTTGCAGGATTTATAGGATATAATGATAATGGATCAGAAATTTTCGCATTTGGAAAACATAAAGGAAAATTGGTAGAAACTGTATTAGAACAAGAGCCAGGATATTATGGATGGATTCAAAATGCAGATTTCCCATTGTATACTAAAAAAGTGCTCACAGCAATAAAACTTAGAGGATTTAATAATAAATTATTCTAAACTCCAGTATATTTATATCCTATGAAGTTAATTTGTATCGGTAGAAATTATACCAAACATATTGAAGAATTAGCTAATGAAAGACCAGAACATCCTGTTGTGTTTTTAAAGCCAGATTCTTCTATTCTACTTAAGAAACACCCTTTTGTGATTCCTGAGTTTTCAAATGATATTCATCATGAAATAGAGATTCTTGTAAAAATTAAAAAAATAGGAAAGTATATAGATAAAAAATATGCACATACCTATTATGATGAGATTGGATTAGGTATTGATTTTACGGCACGTGATTTACAATCAGATCTTAAAGCAAAAGGATTACCTTGGGAAAAGGCGAAAGCCTTTGATGGATCTGCAGTGATAGGAAATTGGATCCCTAAAGACAAGTTTGAAAATGTAAACACTATTGCATTTACATTAGAGAAAAATGAGAAGGTAGTACAAGATGGAAATACCTCTCATATGCTATGGAAAATAGACGAATTAATAAGTTATGTGTCTCAATACTTTACTCTTAAGATTGGAGATATTATATTTACAGGCACACCAGCTGGAGTTGGATCTGTTGCAATAAATGATAAATTAAAAGGATTTATAGGAGATACTGAGTTATTTTCTATCAATATAAAATAAGTATGGCAAAAAATTATAACCTAGAAAAAGTAAAGGAAATAGCTGGAGGTGACGATAGCTTTGTAAGTGTTATAGTAGAAACCTTCTTACAAGAGATTCCTCCAGACATGGAAGCTATGCAAACAGCTATTGCAAATGATAATCATAAGATGGCATATCAATTTGCTCATAAAATGAAACCAAACTTAGATATGTTTGGAATTGACTTATTAAAACAAATTGCTGCTATGGAAAAGTGGTCAGATTCTAATAAGCCTACTTCTGTAATAGAACAACAACTTGATGAAATCATCTCTACATTGACCATTGTCATTGGAGAATTAAAAGAAGATTTTAACTTCTAAAATGTATGAAAGCCCATATTATTACAATAGGCGATGAGATTCTCATTGGTCAGATTGTAGATACCAATTCTGCTTATATTTCAAAAGCACTTAATGCAATTGGTATATCTGTATATCAGATTAGCTCTGTTCAAGATGATCGAGATCATATTCTAGAGAGTTTTGCTTTCGCGAAAGCAAACTCAGATGTTATCATTATTACTGGAGGATTAGGACCAACCAAAGACGATATTACAAAACATACTTTTTGTGAATTTTTTGATGATGAACTGGTTCTTAATCAAGACGTATTAGATCATGTAACACACATTTTTAATGCATATGTAAAGAAACCTTTATTAGAGGCCAATAAAACACAAGCTTTAGTGCCATCCAAGGCGACGGTACTAACTAATCGATATGGTACAGCTCCTGGGATGTGGATGGAGCAAGACGGAAAGATATTTGTATCCATGCCAGGTGTACCTCACGAAATGAAAGGACTTATGGAAGGGTCGGTATTACCTAAGTTGCAAGAAGAATTTAAACTCCCATATATTCTTCATAAAACGTTACTTACCTATGGGATGGGAGAAAGCGCTATTGCACAACGTATAGAGGCTTTTGAAGATACATTGCCAACAGATATTAAGCTGGCTTATTTGCCTTCTTTAGGACGTGTACGTTTACGCTTATCTACTTCTGGCGTAAATAAGGAAGAAGTACATACAGCAATGCAAGCGCAATTAGAAAAACTAAGACCACTTATAGAAGATATTTTTGTAGGTTATGAAGAAAACGGTCCCTTAGAAGTTATTATAGGAAATAAACTTGTAGCTCAGAATAAAACCTTAGCTATAGCAGAGAGTTGTACAGGAGGTCAAATTGTAAAACAGTTTACGGCAAATCCAGGTGCTTCTGGGTATTTGATAGGAAGTATAGTAACTTATGCGACACGATCAAAAACCGAAGTATTAGGAGTTGATACAGGACTTATAGAAGAATATTCTGTAGTCAGTGCTCAAGTTGCTCAAGCTATGGCAAAACAAGTGAGAGCATTGTATAATACAGACTACGCTATTGCTACTACTGGTAATGCAGGACCTACTAAAGGAGATTCTGAAGCCCCAATAGGAACAGTATATATCGGAGTGGCAACTAGAGAAGGAGAAACAGCACATCATTTTATGATGGGAAAACATAGAGAAAGAGTTGTAGGGAAGGCAGTAAATAAGGCTTTAGAGCTATTACATGAAGAAATTTCAAAAAACTAACGTTTTGTTTTGGTGTAACTGTAGATTTTATGTAAATTTGCACCCTGTTTTGAAATAACAAGAAAAGTTTATT
>CAYYSK010000203.1:0-6390 GCA_964474345.1 uncultured Flavobacteriaceae bacterium | reverse complement strand
CTTGGCACGAGTGAGGTGCATCTATATCTTGATCAAGTGTTGCATCTAGAATGATGGTGTTTTGAGACATCGTAAATTCAAATTCTTCATCATCTACAAGAACTTTAATGTGTGATTTTCCATCAAGTGCTTCTTCTATAACGATCTCTTGTGTAGAGGCTGTAAAAAGTTCAAAATGAATATTTGAATCTGAAATGCCATTAGACGTTAGTACACTACTTACTTCTTTAATCATAGCCTCAGGACCACATAAATAGAAATCACTAAAATTGTGAGACGTATATTTATTTTTTATAACAAAATTCACGGTCGATTTCATAATGCGACCAAAATGAGCTCCGTCTTCACGAGACTGACTGTAAATAAATTCTATAGAAAAACGATCGTTATACTGAATGCGAAGCGCTAGTAACTCTTCCTTGAAAATAGCATCTTCTGGGCGTTTGTTTCCATAAACAAGTACAAAACTGCTCTCAATTGATGACTTAAGAACCGTTTTAATCATACTCATAATAGGAGTAATTCCAGAACCTGCTGCAAAGGCAAGGTATGATTTTTTTGCTTTCGCGAAAGCGGTATCTAACATAAACCTACCTTCTGGCGCTGCAACTTCAATTGTATCTCCTTCTTTCAACTCCTTGTTTGCATATACAGAAAAAGTACCGCCTTCTACTTCTTTAATAGCAACACGTAATTCTCCACTTCCAGGGGCACTACATATAGAATAAGCGCGACGAACTTCTGTTCTGTTAATGGTTGTTTTTAAAGTAATATATTGTCCAGCTTCATAGCTAAAAGTTTCATTTAATTCTGAAGGGATCAAAAAAGCAACAGAAATTGCATGTGTCGTTTCTCTGGTAATTGATTGTATAGTAAGTGTATGGAAGTCTGACATTGTTTATTTTTGAGGGCAAAAATACAAAGGATTAAGATGAAGATGTAACATTTCACATTTTTTAAACACTAACAGCACATAAACAATCAAGAGCAGATGGTTAAAAAATTTCTAAATTTAGAATGGAAAGCATTTTTTAGGAGTGCTTCTTTTCAAGTAAATGTGTTTCTAAAAATCTTGATGGGATTAGGAGCCCTTTATTTCATTTTTATATTTGCAGGACTTGGAATAGGACTATTCTTTGGTTTAAGAAAAATGGAACTAGAGCCTTTAGAGACTGTAAATAAGTTTTTAATTTATTATATAATTCTAGACTTAGTTATACGTTATTTTTTTCAGAAAATGCCTGTGATCAATATCAAACCGATGTTGCTTATGCCATTTAAAAAGAGTAGGATTGTAAATTTTGCTTTAGGAAAAACAGCTTTATCTTTCTTTAACTGGATGCATGCTTTTTTCTTTATCCCTTTCAGTATTATCCTTATTGCTCAAGGGTATAATCCATTAGGAGTTATAGGGTGGCATCTAGGGATTATGGCATTGATTTATATGAATAATTTTATCAATGTATTCTTAAATGATGAGACCGTATTTGTAGTACTTCTTGGAGTTGTATTTGTTGTCTTAGGAGGGTTACAATATTATAATTATTTTGATATTACGACATATACAGGGCCATTTTTTCAAGGATTATATGAAATGCCTTGGTTAGCTATCTTACCTATACTCGTTGTTATTGGAGTAATCTATTATGCGTTTACATATTTTAAGAAGCGCCTATACTTAGATTCAGGATTATCTAAAAAGACGCAGACAGCAACAACGGAAAATATGGAATGGTTAGATCGTTTTGGAAAAGGATCTACATTCTTAAAAAATGATCTTAAACTAATTCTTCGTAATAAACGCTCAAAGACCACCGTGTTTATGAGCGTACTATTCCTTTTTTATGGATTACTATTTTTTGGAAATGCTATTGAGGTATACAGCGGACCATTTTGGAGAATGTTTGCAGCCGTTTTTGTGACAGGTGGATTCCTATTTAGTTTTGGACAGTTTGTTCCAAGTTGGGATAGTGCTTATTACCCTTTAATGATGACTCAAAATATTCGATATAAAGAATATTTACAATCAAAATGGTTGTTGGTTGTTATAGCCACTGGAGTATCTACTATTTTATGTATCCCATATCTGTATTTTGGATGGGAAGTACTAGCCGCGATTATTGTAGGAGCAGTTTTTAATATGGGAGTAAATGCACATTTAGTATTGTTAGGAGGAGCATATATTAAAACGCCTATTGACCTTACAAGTGGTAAAAAAGCTTTTGGTGATAAGAGTGCTTTTAACCTGAAGACATTATTGATTAGTCTCCCTAAAATGTTAGGACCTATGGCATTGTATGCTATTGGACATTTTACATTAGGTCCTGTATCTGGATTTGCACTTGTAGCGATTGCAGGCCTTGCAGGATTTGCCTTTAGAGATAGAGTATTTAATATGATTATCAAGATCTATAAGAAAGAAAAATATAAAACATTACAAGCCTACAAACAAAAAAGTTAAGACTATGATTGAGATACATAATTTATCAAAAAAATATAATGGAGTGAGCGTTTTAAATTTAGAACATATCACAATCCCAAAAGGACAAGCTTTTGGATTAGTAGGGAATAATGGTGCTGGAAAAACGACATTGTTTAGTAGTTTATTAGACCTTATTCAACCTACAACTGGATATATCAAAAATGGAGGATACGAAGTAAATAAAAGTGAGGAGTGGAAAACGCACACAGCTTCATTTATAGATGAGAGTTTTTTAATAGGGTACCTTACGCCAGAAGAATACTTTTATTTTATAGGAGATCTACGAGGAGAAAATAAGGCAGATGTAGATGCGCTTCTTGCTGGGTTTGAAGATTTCTTTAATGATGAGATTATTGGGAAAAGTAAGTATTTGCGAGATTTATCCAAAGGAAACCAAAAGAAAGTAGGTATTGTAGCGACATTAATTGGAAATCCAGATGTTATTATTTTGGACGAACCATTTGCAAACCTGGATCCGACAACACAAATACGTTTAAAAGGAATTATAAAAAAATTAGCAGCAAACAGAGATGTTACGGTGCTTGTATCAAGTCATGACTTGCAGCACGTAACAGAGGTTTGTGAGCGTATTGTAGTGCTTGAAAAAGGAGAACAAGTAAAAGATATTATAACATCTCCAGAAACACTTAAAGAATTAGAAAACTATTTTTCTAGAGAAGAAGTGGTTTAAAATTGTTCCTTTTTTAGTTTTAAAAGATACTATTTAGAATGCATGCTATTTTGTTCAGAACATATCTCCTGAACAAAATAGCATGTATTCTTGTTAAATTATATCATATACAGTATCTAAATAGGGCAATTTTAGATAGGTAAACCTCGATTTTTTCAAAAAGAAGTGTATTTTTACAGGCTTCCATACTAAAAATGGACATTTTCTGTTTTTATCAAAAAACAATGTGAATTTGAAACTACTTATAAAATACGTTTGTTGTGTTCTTTTTGCAGTCTTGTTCTTAACAAGTTGTTCTCGTAAAAAAAACTCTTTTGTGAGCCGTAATTTCCATGCAGTCACAACAGAATATAATACCTTATATAACGGCCAGGTCGCTTTTGATCAGGGTCAAGAATCATTAATTTCTACTTTTAATGATAACTATTGGGACATCTTACCTATAGAACGTATTGCTTTTGATGAAGAAATTTCCATTCGATTAAGTGAAGATGAAGGAGATCCTAACTTTTTAAAAGCAGAAGAAAAAGCAATAAAAGCAATTCAGAAACATTCTATGAAGATAGATGGGGAAGAATACAATCCTCAGGTAGATGAAGCTTTTATGTTATTAGGAAAGTCTCGCTACTATGATCAACGTTTTGTTCCATCACTAGAAGCGTTCAATTATGTACTTGCATACTATCCTAAGAGTAATAACATTGCACAAGCAAAAATCTGGAAAGAAAAAGCAAACATTCGCCTAGACAATAATGAAGTTGCTATTGAAAACTTATTAAAGATTTTTAAAGTAGAAGATAAACTTAAAGATCAAGATAAGGCAGATACATATGCTATTTTGGCACAAGCATACCTTAATCTTAAGCATAAGGATACAGCACTCATATATATGAAAGAAGCTACGGAGCTTACAAACAAAAATGAGGAACGAGGTAGGTATAATTATATTAAAGGGCAGTTGTATAACAACTTAGGATATAAAGACAGTGCAAATCTTGCTTTTCAAGAAGTTATAGACTTAAATAGAAAGATTCCTCGTAAATACTTAATAAATGCTCATATAGAACAAGCTCGTAATTTTGATTATGAAAATGAAGATCAATTAGTATTACTAGAACTTTTGGAAAAACTAGAAGCAAATAGAGAGAACAGGCCTTTTTTAGATAAAATATACTATGCAAAAGCAGAGTATTATAAAAAAACAAATCAAATAGATTCTGCTCTTGCAAATTATAATAAATCATTACGAGAAGATTCTCAAGATAAATATTTGAATTCCAGAGATTATCTGGCATTAGCAGAACATAATTTTGATAATGCGCAATATCAAGTAGCAGGATCATACTATGACAGTGTTATGGGAGAGTTAGACGATCGTACAAGAGAGTTTAGACTCATTCGTAAGAAGAGAGAAAACTTAACAGATGTTATCAAATATGAAGAGCTTACACAACGTAATGATAGTATTATAGACTTGACATCTCTTCCTGAAGAGCAGCAACGTAAATTCTTTGAAGACTATATAGCAAAGATTAAAGAAAAAGAACTTCAAGATTCTTTAAGTCGTGTAGAAGAGATTAGAAATGATGAGTTCTTTAAAAGTAATAACAGAGAAGAAGGGCGTTTTTCTGGATCACAGACAGAAATAGGGAATTTCTATTTTTATAATACTACAGCTGTTGCTTATGGAAGACAAGCATTTAGAAAACGTTGGGGTAAAAGATCTTCAACAGATGGATGGAGAGTATCAGCTAGACAAGTTGCCTCACTCAATTCAAATGGACTTCCGGCTTTGGTAGAAAATGAAGAAGATACCTCACTCACAGTAGATGATTATATGGCTTCAATTCCTAAAGGAGAAAAAGCTATAGACAGTCTTAAAAAAGAACGTGATTTTGCATATTTCCAATTGGGTCTTATTTATAAAGAGAAATTTAAAGAATATCCATTAGCATCAAATAGACTAGAAAAACTACTTGAACTCAATCCTGAAGAGCAACTGATCTTACCGTCTAAGTATAACTTATACCAGATTTATGGGCAGATGGAAGATGTAGCAAAACAGAATGGCTACAAGAATGATATTACGTCAAATTACCCAGACTCTAGATATGCATCTATTATAAATAACCCAGAAGTAGCTCTAGAGCAAGATGCGTCTTCTCCAGAAGCAATTTATAATGGATTATTTCGAGAGTTTCAAAATCAACGTTATGGTCCTTTGTTAACGAGTCTTGATGAAAAAATAGAATTGTTTTTTGGAGATCCGTATTTACCAAAATTTGAACTTCTTAAGGCAATGGCAATAGGAAGATATAGAGGGTATAAAGCTTATAGCGAAGCTTTAAAATATGTAGCACTTACATATCCTCGTGCAGACGAAGGAAAAAAAGCACAGCAATTACTTAATAAAGCTATTCCAAAAATGAAGTTTACTAGTTTTGCCGATGAAGCTACATCAATACATTGGAAATTAATCTATGCTTTTGATAATTCCAATATTCAGAGTGCAAATGATATAAGAAAACAATTAGATGCTGCATTTGAAAAATTAGGATATACAAACTATGCAACTTCTTTTGATGTATATAATGATAAACAATCTTTTGTCGTAGTACATTATTTAAACAGTAAGTCACAAGCAGAAGGTCTTACAGAACTATTAGCGGTAAATCAAGATATCGATTCGCCCATAACAAAAATAAACACCATTATAGCATCCGAAAACTATAAGTTGGTGCAACTTCATAAAAACCTAGAAGAATATATACAACAAAGCACAAAGTAACCCTCTATAACCCCTCTTAATATGTTTTCAGATAATAAAAAAGGCAAAAATGTAGACCACAGTAGTCAACAAAACAGAATAAGTCAAGGAACAAAAATTGTTGGAGATATAACTTCACAAGGTGGTTTTCGCATAGATGGTGAAATAGAAGGGAATATCAATACGCCTAATAAAGTAGTTATTGGGAAAACAGGATTAGTAAAAGGATCACTTGTGTGTAAAGATGCAGATATTGAAGGGCATATTGAAGGAACCATAGAAGTAAGTAGTCTCTTATCTATTAAATCTAGTGCACGTATTGAAGGTGAAGTTACAGTAGGCAAACTTGCTGTCGAACCAGGAGCTACTTTTAATGCTTCTTGTGATATGAAAGGCAATTTAAAATCAATTGCAAAAGATGGTAAAAAACAAGGGGAACGCAGCGCTTAA
>CAYYSK010000202.1:1622-6639 GCA_964474345.1 uncultured Flavobacteriaceae bacterium | reverse complement strand
ATATGAGTTGGATAAAAACCCTAGGATATGAGGAAGCAGATGGCCCTTTAAAACGAATGTACGACCGAGTAAAAGGACCTGATAATAATGTAGATAATGTATTATCAATACACAGTTTACGCCCGCATACGCTGAAAGGGCATATGACCTTATACAAAAGCGTGCTTCATAATTCCAATAATACGTTGCCTAAATGGTACTTAGAAGCTATAGGTGTGTATGTGAGTTATTTAAATAAGTGTGATTACTGTGTACAACATCATCTAGCTGGATTTACACGATTACTGGCTAATGACGATCGTGCTACTGCTTTTTATAAAAGTGTACAAGATGATACAGTACATACCTTTTTTGATACCCATTATAAAGATGGAATTGTACATGCACAAAAGCTTACTCAAGCACACCATACCATTACCAAGAAGGATATAGATCATCTAAAAAGTGTAGGTTTTTCTGAAGGTGAAATCCTAGAAATCAACCAAGTCACGAGTTACTTTAATTACGTAAACCGTATGGTCGTTGGTCTAGGTGTCAATACAGACGGTGATATCATCGGATTGTCTCCAGGTAATAGCGATGAACCTGATAATTGGAGTCATCATTAATAGGTAATTTCGATACAATTTGCAAAGTGCAAATCACTCAATCACCTATTAGTATCATTTGAGATTTCTATCTAGTAGAAGGTAATAATCAAATATAAAAATAGAGTAGTACTCTAAAATAGAACACTACTCTATTTTTTGTTTCTTTTTTTTAGCAATGAAAAAAGGAAAAGAAAGAATATTTAAGAAACAAACTTCCAATTACAATAGGTGATTGAGTGATTTTAAAACGAAACACAGTAGAGTTTTAAAATTGTATCGAAATCACCGACTATTGTTTTAACCCGCTTTATGCATTAGAACTTCGTTATGAAGCTTTCAAATACCATAAACACTGATGTTTTCTTAGTTTTAGTGTAGCACCGCTACGGTTAAACTAAAAAATATAGCAAAGCGGTAGTGTTTGCAATAGTTGAAAGTTGTAATAGATTTTCTAATGCATAAAGTAGGTTTAACAACTTCAACAACTACTAATCCAACCCCAAAGCCTCATTTGCCTTGCCGAGAGACGCTTTAAACAAAACCTCAGTGACATCTGTATTCCAAGTAGGAACAATTGCTTTTAACTTCTCTAGTCCTTCGGGAGTTTCTATGATTTCCGGAAATGCTTTTTGAATCACTTTAAGTATAATAGCTGTAGCCGTAGAAGCGCCAGGAGAAGCACCTAATAAACAGGTGATGCTTCCATCTTTACTACTCACTACTTCAGTGCCAAAACGTAGTTTGCCTCCCTCGTACTCATCTTTTTTGATAATCTGTACACGCTGTCCAGCAAGTTTGATTTCCCAATCTTCATCTTTGGCATCTTTCATGAATTTACGTAAACTATCCATTCGATCTTCAAAAGACATGCTTACTTGTGTAACTAGGTATTTGGTAAGTGGTAAATTGTGCCAAAAAGCACCGAACATGGCACTGATATTATCTGTTTTTATAGATTTTAAAAGATCAAAATTAGATCCCTCTTTTAGAAACTTAGGACTAAATCCAGCAAAAGGACCAAACAATAATGACTTCTTGCCATCTATATAACGGGTATCCAGATGTGGTGTAGACATAGGTGGATCACCGACCCCCGCTTTACTATATACTTTGGCATTGTGTTTCTGTATGATGTCTTCATTTTTACACACGAGCCATTGTCCGCTCACGGGGAAACCGCCATAGCCTTCTTTTTCGTCTATTTCTACTTTCTGTAGTAATAGCAAACTTCCGCCACCAGCACCTATAAATATATGTTCTGCACATAGATGTTCTATATCCTTAGTCTCTGTGTTTTGTACAATAACATCCCAATCAATATCAGTGTCTGGATCTACATCTAGTACTTCCATATTACACTGTACTGGGGTGTCATATTTTGTTTCTAAAATATGGAATAATTGCTCGGTAAGTGATCCATAATTTACCTCAGTGCCGCGATCTATTCTAGAAGCTGCCATTACTTCTTCTGGATTTCGATTTTCTGTAATAAGCGGAAACCAATCCTTCATTTTTTCTAAATCTCGGGTAAACTCAATACTATCAAACATAAAATGATCTTTCATCACTTTAAAGCGATTTTCTAAATATTCTGAATTCTCTTCACCTGTTACCCAACTATGATGAGGTACTTTTTTGATAAACGAGCTTGGGTCTTTAATAAGGTTTTGATTAGCGAGATACGCCCAAAACTGTTTGGAGATTTCATATTGATTGCAAATTTTAATCGCTTTTGAAATATCTACAGAGCGATCTTCTTTTTCTGGACAATAATTCAGTTCACATAAAGCTGAGTGTCCTGTTCCTGCATTATTCCATGCAGCAGAACTCTCTTGGGCGACCTTATCCAGACGTTCTAAGATTAAGATATTGATATCAGGTTGCAAAATTTTGATCATCAATGCCAGTGTTGCACTCATAATTCCTCCTCCTACACAAATTAAGTCATACTCTTTATTCACGTTTATATCACTCATTGAAATTTAATTTTTAGAGGTCAGTAGTTAAATACCTATTTAATGTTTATTGTTAATCATATTAAATCAACTTCTGATGCCTGTTCGAGCGCAGTAGAGAACTATTTGTTTGCTAAAAGTACTAAAAGTAGGTTTCTACTACGCTAAACCTAATACTCTCAGGATACTTCAACTATATATAACTAACTCTTAAAGTCTATTAATTTTTATAAAAATAGATAAGTATCTTTACTTTCTAAATGAAGTCATTTAATTTTTTTGGATTGTAGTGAAAATTAGTGGTTTTATATCTAGATGAAGACTTTTTTAAGCTGCATATCAGTACTACGGAGCAAGAAAAAAACAAAATATGAGGGTAGAACAACAATTTTTTAACTAATTTGAAAACCTTTAAACGACTTCAATAACTACCAATAAAAATTCATGGATTACTTTCTTATTATCACCATTCTTGTAGGACTTTCGGCTGCATTTGGGTATATCAATGTGCGATTTTTGAAGTTACCTAATACCATTGGGCTCATGTTAATTGCCATTGTATTTACATTAGGTGTATTTGCTTTGAGCTATATAGATAATACCTTGTTAGATGCACAACGTTATATTATTAAACAAATTGATTTTAGAACAGTGCTTCTAGATATTATGTTGAGTTTTTTACTGTTTGCAGGAGCGTTACATACCAATTTTGAACAACTCAAAATACAGCGATGGCCAGTGCTGATATTTTCAACATTAGGAGTACTGATGTCTACTTTTTTAGTAGGAGCCGTCATGTATTATTTATTGCCACTATTCGGATTACAGGTAGCTTTTATTCATTGTTTATTGTTTGGAGCACTTATCTCTCCTACAGATCCAATAGCCGTTTTAGGAATCTTAAAACAAGCTGGAGCACCTAAAAAATTAGAAACTAAAATTGTTGGAGAATCTCTGTTTAATGATGGAGTGGGAGTAGTTGTTTTTCTTACTATTTTTCAAATTGCATCTTTTGGAACAGAAAATATAGAAGTTTCAGCAATCTTTAAACTATTTGGATTAGAAGTCATAGGAGGCATAGGTTTAGGAGCTATTATGGGTTGGATTGTATATCGTTTAATGAAATCTATAGATGATTATTATATAGAAGTAATTATTACACTAGCAGGCGTTATGGTAGGTACAGCGATCGCTCATAAATTTCATCTATCTGCACCACTTGCCATGGTAACAGCAGGATTAATAGTAGGGAATGATACGATACGAGGAACTGCTATGTCTGAAATTACCGAGAATTATGTAGATAAATTTTGGGAACTTATTGATATTTTACTCAATGCCTTACTCTTTGTATTGATAGGAATGGAAATGCTTGTACTTGTTGTAGAAGGAAAGTATATAGTTGCTGGATTACTAGCAATTCCTATTGTGTTATTATGCCGTTATGCATCTTTATTGGTGCCGATTAACTTTTTTAAAAAACGACTAAATTTTGTGCCCAAAACAAACCTTATTATGACCTGGGGAGGATTGCGAGGAGGTATTTCTATAGCATTGGCTTTAGGTCTTTCTGATGAGATGAATAGAGAGTTGTTTTTGGTGATTACCTATGTCATTGTTGTCTTTTCGATACTAGTACAAGGACTCACCATTGGAAAATTAGTAAAATGGGTGCAAAAGAAAGGATTCCAGTAATAATTTTCCTTCTAGAGGAATAGTGCTTTTTTCTAAAAAAATATTTTTGCCTAATGCAACCAGATAATTTTACAAACGAGTTCTTTGGAATTGGAATCCAAAACGGGAAAACACCTGAGAATCTCGGTGTATTATGGCGTAGTGCACAAAACCTAGGAGCTAGTTTTATTTTTACTATTGGTAATCGGTATGCAAAACAAGCTAGTGATACTCATAATGCAGTAAAAGCCATGCCGTATTTTCATTACGATAGCTTTACAGATTTTTATAATCATTTGCCTAAAGGAGCTCGACTGGTAGGTGTCGAAATGCATGAGACTTCAGAACCATTAGAAACCTTTGAACACCCAAGACGTTGTGTCTATCTCTTAGGAGCAGAAGATCACGGACTTTCTAAAGAAGCCATTGAGAAATCTCACTTTTTAGTGCAATTTCCTTCCAAGATGAGCCTTAATGTTGCCGTAGCTGGAAGTATTATATTGTATGACAGGACACGTGCCAAAAAAAGGTGTTAGTTGATGTTTTTTTTCAATAATATAAAAAGGTGATTTCGATACAATTTGCTTATCGCAAAACACTCAATCACCTTTTTACATATTATTTCAACTTCAATAATCGGTGATTTCGATACAATTTGCTCATCGCAAACCACTCAATCACCTTTTGCATGTTATTTCAATTTCAATAATCGGTAATTTCGATACAATTTGCTCATCGCAAATCACTCAATCACCTTTTGCATGTTATTTCAATTTCAATAATCGGTAATTTCGATAC
>CAYYSK010000202.1:0-1522 GCA_964474345.1 uncultured Flavobacteriaceae bacterium | reverse complement strand
AATTTGCTCATCGCAAATCACTCAATCACCTTTTGCATGTTATTTCAATTTCAACTTCGACTTCGATATTATATATCCTACCTTTGCAGCAAATACTAATATATGTCTCATAAAGCCGGATTTGTAAATATTATAGGAAATCCTAATGTAGGAAAGAGTACGCTTATGAATGCGTTTGTAGGAGAGCGATTGTCTATCATCACCTCAAAGGCACAAACAACACGTCACCGTATATTAGGGATTGTAAATGGAGAAGATTTTCAAGTAGTATTAAGTGATACACCAGGAATTATAAAGCCAGCCTATGAGTTACAAGCTTCAATGATGGACTTTGTAAAAAGTGCTTTTGAAGATGCAGATGTACTCCTATATCTTGTAGAATTAGGAGAAAAAGAATTGAAGGACGAAGCCTTTTTTAATAAAATACGTAATGCCAAAATTCCAATTCTTCTATTGATTAATAAAATAGATAAAGGAAACGAAGAGCTTCTAGGAAAAGCATTAAAGTTATGGTCAGAAAAAGTACCCAATGCTGAGGTATTCGCAATTTCTGCATTAGAAAACTTTGGCGTAGAAGAAGTGTTTAAACATATTATAGATGTACTTCCAGACTCACCTCCTTTTTACCCTAAAGACCAACTTACAGATAAGCCTGAACGTTTTTTTGTCAATGAGATCGTGCGTGAGAAAATCTTACTACATTACAAAAAAGAAATTCCATATTCGGTAGAGATTGATACTGAAGAGTTTTTTGAAGAAGAGACTATTATTAGAATGCGATCTGTGATTATGGTAGAACGGGATAGTCAGAAAGGAATCATTATTGGCCATAAAGGAAGTGCTTTAAAACGAGTAGGCGTAGAGGCTCGTAAAGACCTTGAGAAATTCTTCGGAAAACAAGTACACCTAGAACTCTATGTAAAGGTGAACAAAAACTGGCGTAGTAATGATAAGCAATTACGACGCTTTGGATACAATCAGAAGTAGTGTCTGAAAAAGAATATAGATCGCTTCGCTTATAGAAAATAGAACATAGACGTATTTTACAATACGTAAATGATTTTTGGAGACTACTTAAATAAATGAATAACGTAATTTCTCTCCCTCTGGGAGAGATGTCCGTAGGACAGAGAGGGAATGAACAGAAAACTTAAAAAAATAGTAAAACTACATGTATTGTTGTTTTTGACCTTCGAAAAGTTGTCGTAAAATTTGAAGTGAAAATTCCGTAAAATTTCAAACTGTTTGAGCGTAGCGAGTTTCTGAAATTTAGGAATAGAACAATAAATTTAGACAAGGTTTCGTCAGTCTAGACTTTTTTGTTTCTTTTTTTGGCAATGAAAAAAAGAAAGTGATACAATATTTAAAAAATAAGTAAGGCGCAAAAGGCAGAGAGGAAACGAACAGAAAACTTAAAGAATAGTAAAACTACATGTATTGTTGTTTTTGACCTTCGAAAAGTTGTCATAAAATTTGAAGTGAAAATTCCGTAAAATTTCAAACTGTTTGAGCGTAGCGAGTT
>CAYYSK010000201.1:0-6660 GCA_964474345.1 uncultured Flavobacteriaceae bacterium | reverse complement strand
ATCTTAATTAAATTAAATTCAATAATATCGTTTT
Source organism: uncultured Flavobacteriaceae bacterium (assembly GCA_964474345.1). Taxonomy (GTDB): domain Bacteria; phylum Bacteroidota; class Bacteroidia; order Flavobacteriales; family Flavobacteriaceae; genus Dokdonia. The sequence goes on along the minus strand of CAYYSK010000201.1, from coordinate 6,626 downwards.
GCAAGTTTGTTAAGTGCATATTCTATCATCCCAACGGCCACTTTATTCTATTAATTATTTTTATAAATGATATTGTTTTGGTACTGGAATAATAGTAATATTTTTTGAGTTACTACATTTTTTATGATTATTTTTCTATTTGTAAAACTAGTATATTTGAGAGGTTGTATATTAATTTAAGACTTCAGAATTTATCAAATAAGTATGAAAAAGATTACTCTCCTATTGTTTCTTACCCTTATTTTTGTATATAGTTGTAATCAAAAAGAAACAAGAATTTTGACAAAAAATATCACTCCTCCAAAAGCAGAAAAAAAATCAGTAAACCTAGAAAAGCATGGGGATATACGCGTAGACGATTATTTCTGGATGAAAGAGCGAGATCATCCCGAAGTAATAGATTATCTAGAACGTGAGAATGACTATTATAATAAACTCACTAATCATACTAAGGAATTTCAAAAAACATTATTTGAAGAGATGAAAGGGCGTATCAAAGAAGATGATGCGTCTGTTCCTTATAAGAAAAATGGATATTGGTACTATACTAGGTATGAAACAGGAAAGGATTACCCTATATTTTGTAGAAAGAAAGATTCGTTAAGCTCTGATGAGATTGTTGTTTTTGATAATAACGATATGGCAAAGGGGCAATCATATTTTAATCAAGCGGGCTATACTATTTCAGAAGATAATACAATGGCTGCTTTTGGTATAGATTTAGTAAGTAGACGTAAGTATACAATACAATTTAAAAACCTCGAAACTGGAGAATTGCTTCCAGAAAAAATAGAAAATACTACAGGAAGAGCTATCTGGACAAATGATAATAAAACAGTTTATTACACTAGGAAAGATGGAGAGACATTACGTTCTAATCAGATTTTTAAACATGTACTAGGAACATCACAAGAGGAAGATGAACTTGTTTATCAAGAAGATGATGAAACATATAATACGTTTGTGTATAAATCAAAATCAAAGAAGTTTATTATTATCGGGTCAGGAAGTACACTTACTACCGAATATCAAATTGCCTCTGCCAAAGAAGGGACTAGAGAATTTAAAATGTTTCAAAAAAGAGAACGTGGATTAGAATATAGCATTGCTCATTACGGAGAGGAGTTTTATATCCTTACAAATAAAGACAAAGCAACCAATTTTAAATTAATGAAAACTTCAGAACTAAAAACCGATAAGGAAAACTGGGAAGAAGTAATACCACATAGGGATGATGTGCTTTTAGAAGATATTGATATTTTTAAAGATTTTCTAGTTGTTAGTGAGCGTTCTAATGGACTCAATAAAATTAGAATCACGCGTTGGGATGGAACTGTTGATTATTATTTGCCATTTGATAATGAAACCTACACAGCATTCCCTACGGCAAACCTTGATTTTGAAACAGAGATACTACGATATGGGTATAATGCATTAAATACACCAAGCTCAGTCATTGATTTTAATATGATAACCAAGGAAAAAGAGGTGAAGAAAGAACAAGAAGTTCTTGGTGGAAAATTTAAAAAAGAGAATTATATCATGGAACGTGTCTGGGCAACTGCCCGAGATGGTGTAAAAGTTCCAGTCTCTATAATTTATCATAAAAAAACAAAGAAAAATGGTAAAGCGCCACTTTTGCAATATGCCTATGGTAGCTATGGTAGTACAATAGACCCTTCTTTTTCAACTATACGATTGAGCTTACTAGATAGAGGTTTTATATATGCAATTGCTCACATACGTGGAGGTGAATATTTAGGACGTAAGTGGTACGAAGATGGAAAATTGCTTAAAAAGAAAAATACATTTACAGATTTTATAGACGTATCTAAGCATTTAATAGCTTCTAATTATACGTCTTCAGATCATTTATATGCTTCTGGAGGATCTGCTGGAGGCTTACTAATGGGAGCAATAGTTAATATGGCACCAGAATTGTATCACGGCGTGATAGCTGCAGTACCATTTGTAGATGTTGTAACAACTATGCTAGATGATTCTATTCCTTTAACAACTGGAGAATATGATGAATGGGGGAACCCTAATATAAAAGAGTATTATGAATATATGAAGAGTTATAGTCCGTATGATAACGCTTTCGCAAAAGCGTATCCTCATATATTTGTGACAACTGGATATCACGATAGCCAGGTACAGTACTGGGAACCTGCAAAATGGGTAGCTAAATTAAGAGAACAGAATATTGGAAAAAATCAAATATTATTTTATTGTAATATGGATGCAGGACATGGAGGTGCCTCAGGAAGATTTGAAGCATTGAAAGAGATTGCAAAAGACTATACATTCTTGTTAGATTTGGAAAATATCAATAAATAATTAAAAAAATATAGTACTTTTGTATCGATTTGAGTATTGATTTTAACCAGAAATAAACTCAATATCTAACCTAAACTTATGGCTGATCAACTTCACGTTTATGATAATGTATTACAACTAGTAGGTAATACTCCTCTTATCAAGCTGAATAGAATAACTAAAGATTTTGATGGAGATTTTTATGCAAAAGTAGAAGCTTTTAATCCAGGACATTCTTCAAAAGATCGTATTGCACTTCATATTATAGAAGAAGCAGAACGCAAAGGAGTTTTAAAGCCTGGTGATACTATTATAGAAACTACATCTGGTAATACAGGGTTTAGTATTGCTATGGTAAGTATTATTAAAGGATATGAATGCATACTCGCTGTTAGTTCAAAATCTTCTCCAGATAAAATGGATGCATTAAAAGCAATGGGGGCAAAAGTATATGTTTGTCCAGCTAATGTAAGTGCAGATGACCCTCGCTCTTATTATAGTGTAGCAAAACGACTACATGAAGAAACAAAAGGATCTGTGTATATCAATCAATATTTTAATGAGTCTAATATAGATGCTCATTATAATACAACGGGTCCAGAAATATGGAAACAAACAAAAGGAGAAATCACACATCTTATTGCTTGTAGCGGTACTGGAGGTACGATCTCTGGGACAGCTCGATTTTTAAAATCCAAAAACCCAAATATCAAAATAATAGGTGTAGATGCTTACGGATCTGTTATTCAAAAATATCACGAGACCCGCGAGTTTGATGTAAATGAAATTTATCCATATAGAATAGAAGGTTTAGGTAAAAATTTAATTCCTACAGCGACAGATTTTAATGTCATAGATACATTTGTAAAAGTATCTGATGAAAGTAGTGCGCACTCTGCAAGAGAAATAGTACAAACTGAAGGGTTATTTGTAGGATATACAAGTGGAGCAGCTGTTCAAGGTTTAAAACAATTAGCAGCTCATGGAGAATTTGATATTACGAGTAAAGTAGTTGTTATATTTCCAGATCATGGAAGTCGATATATGAGTAAAGTGTTCAGTGACAAATGGATGCGTGATCAAGGCTTTTTTGATAGTAAGCATATGGAAGAAGTACAAACAATAGAATATATTAAATAACTCATAGAATGAGTGAAAACTATATAGAAACTCCTACATACGTGGGAGTTTTTTTATGTTTGAAGACCAGTTGATTATAAATTTCAATTAGGTCGGCATTTATTATTTATGTAGTTTTGCATTTCGTTTGAAAATTTGAATATGAAGGACTTATTTGATAAGATATATAAGGATAAAGGACCATTAGGAAAATGGGCATCTGTAGCAGAAGGTTACTTTGTTTTTCCTAAGCTAGAAGGGCCTATATCTAACCGTATGGGATTTCAAGGAAAAGAAGTAATTACTTGGAGTGTAAATGACTATCTAGGACTTGCTAATCGTCCAGAAGTACGTAAAATTGATGCACAAGCTGCTGCAGACTATGGTAGTGCTTATCCTATGGGAGCTAGAATGATGAGTGGACATACTGATCTTCACGAGCAATTACAGAACGAACTTGCAGATTTTGTAAGTAAAGATGCTGCATACTTATTAAACTTTGGATATCAAGGAATCCTTTCAACAATTGATGCATTAGTTGGTAAAGATGATATCATCGTATATGATGTCGATACACATGCGTGTATCATAGATGGTGTGCGCTTGCATATGGGAAAACGTTTTACCTATAAGCATAACGATATGGATAGTATCGAAAAGAACCTTGAGCGTGCTACTAAAATGGCAGAACAAACAGGAGGAGGAATTTTAGTGATCTCCGAAGGAGTTTTTGGAATGCGAGGAGAACAAGGAAAACTTAAAGAAATTGTAGCTCTTAAGAAAAAATATAATTTTAGGTTACTTGTAGATGATGCTCATGGTTTCGGAACTCTTGGAGCAACAGGAGCAGGAGCAGGAGAGGAGCAAGGAGTACAAAGTGATATTGATGTATATTTTGCTACGTTTGCAAAATCAATGGCAAGTACAGGAGCATTTATTGCAGGAGATCGAGAAATTATAGATTATTTAAAATATAACTTAAGATCTCAAATGTTTGCTAAATCTTTACAAATGCAACTTGTAGTAGGCGCTCTTAAACGCCTTGATATGTTGCGTACAATGCCAGAACTTCGTGAGAAACTTTGGGAAAACGTAAATGCATTACAAGGAGGATTAAAAGATAAAGGTTTTGATATTGGAACAACACAAAGCTGTGTGACGCCTGTATATTTAAAAGGGAGTATTCCAGAAGCAATGGCTCTTGTAAAAGATTTGCGAGAAAATCATGGCGTTTTTTGCTCTATAGTAGTATATCCAGTAATACCAAAAGGATTAATTCTTTTACGTATGATACCTACAGCATCTCATACACTTACTGATGTAGAAGAAACACTGGCTGCATTTGAGGCTATTAGAGAACGTTTAGGAAATGGAACATATAAAAGGTTATCTGCAGGTGTTGAAGCAGCATTAGGAGCATAATTAAGAATAAAATATAAAAGGTTTAACCTTTTTCTTTATAAGTTATTTTTTAAGATGCTACTATATTAGGTATAGAATATAAACAGCAAAAAGAAAACCCTCCATTTCTGAAGGGTTTTACACACTAATAACTAAGATTTATAGGTCTATCGAAGACGATCTACAGATTTTACGAGATCTTCATCACGCTTAATTGCCTTATTGGCTAAGGCTAGTAAAACGATAGAAATAAGCGGAATGATCATCCCAATACCCTTCTCAAGAACCGCCGTTCCTCCGGATAAGATTTGTGATCGATACACCAATACACCTAATAAAACAAAGTTTAATAAGATAGTCAGTCGTCCTAAAACAAACTGATTTTGTCTTTTTTTATATAAAAATATAATAATTAATGATAATAATGCACTTAAACCAAAAAGCCCAATAAGTATGATATCATCTTTTGCCCATACAGCGTTACCATCTATATCTGAATAGAGACTGAAAATGAATGGTAAACTTATGGAAACACCAGCAGCTAGTGCTAAATAAATGGATTGTATGCGTTGTATCACGTTCTAATTTATAAACTTGAATTGCAAAAATAAGTTTCTTTTATGAGTTATTTGGAAAAGTTTAAAAATAAAATTGTATCATTGTAATGTAATAACGTAATAAGCTCTCCGCATGTTATTTTCTTACTAGTTTATTTATCGATTTCTTCTTTCGATATATTTTCAAAAAAATCATACAATTATTAATTCACTCTAGTTACTAGATGTTTGACATATCAGAATTAAAAGCAAAAAAACTTCCTGAGCTACAGGAAATCGCAAAAGGTATCAAGGTTCCTAAGTTTAGGACTTTGAAAAAATTAGATTTAATCTATAAAATATTAGATGTACAAGCTGCAGACCCTGCAAAGGTGTCTAGTACGACTACTCCTAAACCTACAAAACCTGAAGTCCCTAAAAGAGAAGTTTCTAAAAGGGAAAACTCTAAAAGAGAAAATCTTAAGCCAGTAAGTGAAGAAGCACCTAAGAAAACGGAAGCTTCAGAGAATAAAAATAAACCTAATAGAGATAAACCTCAAAGAACACGTACTCAAAAACCTAAAACGAATAGGCCTACAGAGTCAGTGAATAAGGATAAAGATTCTCGGAAAAAGGACGATCATAAATCGACTACTGTTAAAGATACGAATAATAAAGGTCAAGAGAAAGGCGCTAGTGCATCTGCACAAGAGCAAAAGCCTCGCGAAAATCAAAAAGATAATCGTCACAATAACCAAAATAATCGTAATAATAATCGTAATCAAAATAATAATCGAAATCAAAACAATCGTAACCAAAATCAAAACAACCGTAATCACGGCAATGGTAATAAGGATAGCCGTAATCGCTATCGTGAACCAGATTTTGAATTTGAAGGTATTATAGAAAGTGAAGGTGTTCTAGATATCATGCAAGATGGATACGGGTTTTTACGATCATCCGATTATAATTATTTAGCATCTCCCGATGATATTTATGTTTCACAATCTCAAATCCGTTTGTTTGGATTAAAAACTGGAGATACTGTATTAGGAATTATACGCCCTCCTAAAGAAGGAGAGAAATACTTCCCATTGATTAAAGTTTCAAAAATTAATGGACTTAGTCCTAATATTGTACGAGATAGAGTGTCTTTTGAACATTTAACGCCTTTATTCCCTACAGAAAAATTCAATTTAGCAGCAAGACAATCCAGTATTTCTACACGAGTAATGGATATGTTTGCTCCAA
>CAYYSK010000200.1:0-6749 GCA_964474345.1 uncultured Flavobacteriaceae bacterium | reverse complement strand
TTATTGTCGTTTTGCACTTCATTACGAAGTTCTAATGCATAATTCGGGTTTAATTGAAAATTATAATGGTGAATGGGTTAATCATGAAGGACAAATAGGAATTAAAATTAAAGAAGCGACTTTTTTTGCTAATCCATTTACTAAAGTTTGGAAACAATTTCAAATTGATGGAGAATTCGATTCTATTTCAAGTTTTTATGAGATAACACCAAATTTAGATACCATTATAAATAATAAAGAAGATGAGTAATATAATAGATTAGAGTTCATAAAACTGGATTTTACTATTAGTTTATTGCTTGGAAAAACCAATGCGTATCTTTGAGTGAAATTTCACTCAAAGATGCGCATTCTTCATTTAGATCAAAACCACCCATTGCTTATTGAGCAACTTACTGCTGCGGGATATACCAATGATGAAAATTATACGATTTCAAAAGAAGAAACAGAAAAAATTATTTCTGGTTATGATGGAATTGTAATTCGAAGTCGATTTAAAATTGATAAACAGTTTATCGACGCTGCTCTTAACCTAAAATTTGTAGCGAGAGTAGGCGCTGGATTAGAAAGTATAGATACCCCATATGCAAAAAGTAAAGGGATTTACCTCATAAATGCTCCAGAAGGCAATCGTAATGCCGTTGGAGAGCACACATTAGGAATGATTCTTTCGCTGTTTAATAAACTCAACCAAGCAGATGCTGAGGTGAAAGTAGGATATTGGAATCGAGAATCTAATCGTGGCTTAGAGTTAGAAGGCAAAACAGTTGGTATTATAGGATATGGTAATATGGGAAAAGCCTTTGCAAAAAAATTACAAGGTTTTGATTGTGACGTATTGTGTTATGATATTTTAGAAGGTGTAGGAGATACAAATGCGCGTCAAGTTTCATTAAAAGAGTTACAGAAAAAGACAGATGTACTGAGCTTACACACACCTTGGACTCCTCAAACAGACAAGATGGTAGATCATGCGTTTATAAACGCTTTCGCGAAAGCGTTCTATCTCATAAACACGGCAAGAGGGAAAAGTGTGGTTACATCTGCCTTGGTCACTGCTTTAAAAAGCGGAAAAATAAAAGGAGCAGGACTTGATGTGCTAGAATATGAAAAACTATCTTTTGAAAATCTCTTTACATCAACAGAAGAAATGCCTGAGCCTCTTAAATATCTTATTACGTCACCTAATGTGCTTCTTACGCCACATATCGCAGGTTGGACTGTTGAGAGCAAGCGTAAGTTGGCACAGACCATTGTAGATAAAATCCTCGCTACCTTTTAGTATTTTTAAAACTGATGAAACGAACTGTTTTAATTTTTGGAATGTTAGCATTAGCCATATTGGCATTACTTCAATTGAGTAGATATAGTTTACTATCTGGAGATTTAATGATAGAACTTGTGATAAGTGGTATCGCAATAGTGTTTTTTATAATAGGTGTTTTTATTCAGAAGCGATTTAAAAAAGTAGAAGTCATATCTCAAGAAATAGATCAAAAACAAATTGAAATTATTGGGTTGAGTAAACGTGAATATGAAGTATTACTTGAGATGGCATCTGGATATAGTAATAAGGAAATTGCAGAGAGGCTTTATGTATCAGAAAGTACTATAAAGACTCATGTTTCAAATGTTTTTACAAAATTAGATGCCAAGCGACGTACTCAAGCTATTCAAAAAGCAAAAGAGTTACAAATCTTACCTGTTTAGCATCATTCATTCCAAAGTAGGATAGGTTTAGTACTTTAGTATGAGACTGTTTTTTGAACTTTCTGATACTTTTGGCTAAACGTTTTAAACAAACACATTATGAAAAAAATAATTTTCAAGTACGTTATATACGCAATGTTATCTGGAATGGTAGGTTTCGGGTTGTCGTTGTTTTTTGGAGCTTCTGAAATAGTAGGGTATAGTGTAATCTTTATAGCACTTTCTTTTGTCTTTTTTGGAATTAAATATTTTAGAGATACTGAAAACGGAGGAAAGATAAGTTTTACAAAAGCATTTGTGCTAGGAATATCAATTGCTCTTTTCACAGCATTAGGGATTGCAATAGTAGATGGATTATATGTTACGATAATTAACCCTAATTTTTATCAAGAATACGGAGAAACAACCCTAGCGACTATGAAAGAAGCAGGAGATACAAAGGCTATTGCAGATGCAGAAATGCAATTAGAAAAATTTAATACCATGACACTTACAGAACTAGGCCTTTTTTCAGGAGGATTTATGTTTGCTTTAGTAAGTATAATAGGATTAATTATAACTATAATTTCAGGATTAATTTTACAAAAGAAATAAATTTAAATATGAAAAGAGTAACAGGTATAGGAGGGATGTTCTTTAAAAGTGAAGATCCCGATGCACAGAAAGAATGGTACAAAAAACATTTAGGGCTTCCTACAGATCAATATGGCTGGACATTCTGGTGGAAAGATAAGAATGGAAATAAATGTTCTACACAATGGAGTCCTATGAATGCAAAAACAACATATTTTGCACCTAGTGAAAAACAATTTATGTTTAATTTTAGAGTAGATAATCTTAAAGAATTACTCAAAGTATTAAAAGAAGAAGGCGTGACCATCGTAGGAGAAGTAGAAGAGTATGACTATGGAAAGTTTGGATGGATTTTGGATCCTGAGGGAAATAAAATTGAATTATGGGAACCCGTAGATAATGCTTTTTTATAATGTATATAGTTTATTTATAGATAGATAATGTAAAGTTTATAAATGAAAAAGAATAATTTTATAGGTATTTGCTCAATTTTTAATAGCTTTAAGTACTAATTAACTAAAACAATTATAATAATGAGTGAAGAAACCAACGGAGATTTAGGAGACGATCTTAAAGATAAAGCCAAAAAAATGGCAGGCGAAGCAAGTGAAAAAGCAAGCGAATTTGCCGATGATGTAAAAGACGCAGCAAAAGATTTTTCTGAGAACGCAAAAGAAGAATGGAATAAAGTAACAAATAGCAAAGAGAATAAGAAGATGTTAGCGGGAATATTAGCAATCTTACTAGGATCATTTGGAATTCATAAGTTTATTCTTGGATATCAAAAGGAAGGAATAATCCTTTTAGTTATAACTATAATAGGAATATTAACCTATTGCTTTGTTATTGGCATTATTATTTGTATTGCAACTTGGGTAGTAGGAGTTATAGAAGGAATTATGTATCTCACAAAAAGTGATGAAGAATTTTACAATACATACCAAGCTGGTAAAAAACCTTGGTTCTAGAATAAAAAACCTAAAGAGTTTTCTTTAGGTTTTTTTATATTTAATATAATCGTAATATTGCTATATTTCTTTTTATTTGTAACTTTGATATCTAAAATATATTAATTATGGGCGTTACAAAGAGACATATTCACTCCATGAGAGCAAATCAAATGGCAGATTTGGCCAAGGTACTTTCTAACCCTGCTCGCGTAGCTATTTTAGAATATATAGGTGATTGCGATGGCTGCTTGTGTCAAGATATTTCAGAAAAAATAAGATTGTCACAACCTACTACTTCCCAACATTTACAAGTTATTCGTAAAGCAGGTTTATTAAAAAGTCAATTTAAAGGAAAGGCTCAATATTATAGTATTGATCTAAGAAAGTGGGAGCAATTACAAAAACACTTTCAAGATTTCTTTGAGGCAACAAGAATAAAGTGTTGTTAGATAATGAGTACAGAATTATTACATAAAGCATATAATGGAGATCTTTTTAAGGAAGAAGGGAATGATCTTATAACATTATTAGCAAGTCATCTTACAAAAACAAAAGATGGTAATCCTTCTAAAGTGACTCGCTGGATTCCTCCACACATTGAGTATGATTTTTGGCAAAAATATCTAAAAGAAAAGCATAGTACTAAAGCGTTTTTTTCAACGCTTTTAGAACGTTCTATTCATACACATCACCCTAAATATATAGGGCATCAGATAGCTTCTGCAGTTCCAGTTTCTGCATTAGCAACTCTATTTAGTGCACAACTCAATAATGGTATGACCGTTTATGAAATGGGGCAGGCAAGTACAGCTATAGAAAAAAATGTCATAGACATGTTTTTAAATGCAATAGGATATTTGCAAGGAGATGGTTTTTTGACTTCAGGAGGTACACTCGCAAACCTTACAGCAATGCTTGCTGCTCGTAAAGCGATAGCACATGATGATATTTGGAATGATGGCCATGATACTAAGTTAGCTATTATGGTATCTGAAGAGGCACATTATTGTGTAGACAGAGCAGCGCGTATCATGGGGCTAGGGAATGACGGAATTATTAAAATTCCAGTAAATAATGACTATGCTATCCGTACAGATCTATTAGAAGAGTATTATAATAAAGCACTTGCAGATGAGCGTCATGTGATTGCTATTGTTGGAAGTGCTCCTTCTACAAGTACTGGTGTTTATGATGATTTACAGAAGATTTCCGCTTTCGCGAAAGCAAAAAAAATATGGTTCCACGTAGATGGAGCTCATGGAGGAGCTGCTATATTTTCATCAAAATATAAATACCTTCTTGAAGGAATAAATCAAGCGAACTCAGTGATTATAGATGGTCATAAAATGATGGGAACTTCTTCTATAACAACAGCAGTATTGTTTAAAAATGAAGTGGATAGCTATGCTACTTTTGAACAAAAAGCACAATATCTATGGGATAAAAATGATGATCCAGAATGGTATAATTTAGGCAAACGTACATTTGAATGTACAAAAAGCATGATGAGCTTGCGTTTTTTTGCCATTATGAATGCCTATGGAACACAGTTTTTTGATGATAATGTAACAGTGTTATATGATGCAGGACGTGAGTTTGGAACTCATATTAAGAAACATTCAGATTTTGAACTGGCATTAGAACCTATTTCAAACATAGTTTGTTTTAGATATACAGGGAATCTAAATCCTGAAACTTATGAAGAAATAAATAGAAAGATTCGTCAAGAACTATTGGAAGATGGAGAGTTTTATATTGTTTCTACATTACTAAAAGGAGAGTTCTTCTTGCGAACTACCTTTATGAATCCATTTACTAATAAAGAACATATGATGCTATTACTTGAAAAAATTAAAGTAATAGCAGATGAAATAGAAGTTAATAAAGTAAAAATCAATTTATAAAACGAAGTATTACTATGATGAAGTTAAACCATTATTCATAGTATATACTTGAAATGAATACACTATGAGAACACAAGAATTTTTTGAAGTATTAAAAGAACATCAAGGAAAATCATTATTATTTGAATATGCCCCTAATCTTTTAGTAGGTGCAAATTATCATATTACAGAAGTAAAACATGTAACTATAGATTCTGTAGATTGTGGAGCAGGCGTAGATGCTTGGAAAGAAACGATTATTCAGTTATGGGAAGATCCTAATGAATTAGGAAAAACAGAATTCATGAGCGCCTATAAAGCAATGGGTATTCTTACAAAAGTAGGACATATGAAACCTTATGTAGCAGATGCTGAGATTCGTATAGAATATAGTAATGCAAACTTTCATGCTGCACAACTATATGTTAACGATTACGAAATACGTAATAACAATATAATAATTAAGTTAACGAGTCAACCTACAGATTGTAAAGCAAAAGAAGCTTGTGGTATTGCTGCACCCGTAGGAGTAGAATCACAAGCTGGTGGGTGTGCACCTGGAAGTGGTTGCTGCTAATATTATCTTGAATTTTTAAAGATAAATACAAGCATCGTGATACACCAAACATCTATACGTTCCCTTCAAAAAGAAGATTTTGCTGCTTGTGCAAAAATTTATAAAGCAGGAATGGCTACAGGTGTAGCTACTTTTGAAACAAAAGTGCCCGGTTGGGAAACTTGGAATGCAAAGTTTTTAGAACTCTGTCGATTTGTTGCAGAGATAGATACTACTATTGTAGGATGGTGTGCCTTAAGTCCATTTTCTACTCGAGATGTATACCGAGGTGTTGCTGAAGTAACTATATATATTGCATCAGAAGCTCAGCAAAAAGGAATAGGTAAATTATTATTAGAACATCTTATTGCAGAGAGTGAAATATCAGGATTCTGGACATTACAAGCGCGTATTTTTACAGAAAATACTGCAAGTATTGTATTGCATGAAAAGTGTGGTTTTAGACAAGTAGGAGTACGAGAAAAATTAGGGCAACGTGATGGTGTTTGGTATAATAATGTATTATTAGAAAGAAGAAGTAAAACAATATAAATACAAGAAGTAGATAATCATACTGCTTTCACTTTAAAATAAAATGAGCAAAAAAAACGTACTCGTACTTTGTACAGGAAACAGTTGTCGTAGTCAGATGGCACATGGATACTTAAATCTACTAGCAAATGATAAAGCAACTATTTATTCTGCAGGAATAGAAACACACGGATTAAATCCGGGAGCTATAGCAACGATGGCGAAAGATGGTATAGATATTACTTCGCACACTTCAAATCATGTAGATGAATATGAAAATGTTCCATGGGATTATATCATTACAGTTTGTGATCATGCATATGAAAACTGTCCATTTATAGCGGCACCTAACGCCAAGAGATTACATCATAATTTCTATGATCCATCAAAATTTGTAGGTAATGAAGAAGATACAAGAGAAGCTTTTGCAAAAGCTAGAGATGAAATAAAAGGATATTGCCAAGATTTTGTATCAAATCACCTGTGATTTCAACCCGAATTATGCATTAGAACTTCGTAATGAAGTGCAAAACGACAATAAACACT
>CAYYSK010000199.1:1286-6753 GCA_964474345.1 uncultured Flavobacteriaceae bacterium | reverse complement strand
CCAAGTAATGCTTTGTCAACAATTTGGTCATATTCTTTACAAAAATCATCTATAAGACAGAAAATTTTAATAATTTTATCATAAGCAGAATATTGTTTAATAAATTGAAATTCAGCACTTTAATTTACTAAATATTCTGCTTTTTTCATATAATAAAATCAAATTTCTTACGTCGAACTCACGTTAGATTAGAGGAATATCAATACCTCTAACTTCTTATAAGAAAAAAATTAAAGCCTTAGTCATTGAGACTAAGGCTTTAATAAAGTTGAAATCTTTATGTATTAAAGTATGATTATCTTTTAATAAATCGAGATACTACTTCTTGATTATTTTGAGTAATAGCTCTTATAAAATAAACACCATTTGAATATCCACTTACATCTACATTTCCTTGAGACACATCATCAATAGATCCTTCTTCTAGAATTCTACCAGTATAATCTATTATTTGGAATGAAGAAATACTATTTGCTCCTGTAATTCTAAAGTTTAATATATCACTTGTAGGATTAGGGAATACACTAAAGTTATTTTGAGCATCATTTGCAGTAATATCATCTACAGCAAGCGTAGTTGCTGTTGTATCATACATGCCATTACCATGAGTACCTATAAGTAATCTATTATCAGATGGGCGGTATTTAAGGTCACTTATAACAGCCATTCCTATTTGATTAAAGCCTTCAAGTGACCAATCTGTTCCTAGTGGGTCTGGACTACTAAATAATCCTCTTGCAGTACCTACATAATATCCAATCTGCCCATTTATTTCTGTAATTGCTGCAGAACGGATAGAGTGTGCAGATAAATTACGTTCAGCTACCTCCCAAGTAGGAGTATCACTTGTTGCATTTGTAGTAAGGAAAATATTTGTAATGTTATAATTAGCATAAACTGCCATTACTATATCAGGATTTGTAGGGTGTATTGCAAAACCACTTACAATAGTTCCGTTAGCAGTAGATGCTCCTGGAGGAGTTATATTAACTGCTTCAGAAAGATTAGTAGCATTCTCAGGATCATCAAGTCTTAAGATGTTTCCTCTATCTCCTCCTATAAGTAAATAACTAGTTGCTGGGTCATAATCTCCCCTTGTAGTTGCATATCTTCTTACTCTTTCACCTGCCGCTAAAACACCTAAATCATCCCAAGTAGTTGGTGTTACATTTTCTGCATCCGTAGTTCTGAATACTCGGCTCAGACCAGCATAATACAATGTATTATTATTATCTGGGTCTAGGTGAAAATAGGTTACAAATATACTATTGGAACCTTGAGGAGCAATTGGAGTAATATTATTAGTTAATTGATTAAATCTCAAGAAGTTCCCTAACTGAGTACCAAAGTATAGTCTAAAAGGATTATTTGCACCTATTCTACCAATACCTACACCTACACCATCTCCTCCAAAAAACATATTATGCTCCGTAAGGTCAGGTAAACCTACAGTAGTTCCTCCAATAGTAGTTCCGTTATCTTGAGCACCTCCAAGTACAAAATCAGACCCTTCTGCTGGGTCAATATCAACATGATAATATTGATATGTTTGATAACTATTATTAAGATTAACCCAATCTACCTGTGGATCATCGATATCATCTGTTCTATGTATACCTCCATCAGTTCCTGTGAAGAAAACATTACTGTCAAAAGGGTTAAAAACTAAAGAATGAACATCTGGATGATGCTGATCTCCATTTGGAGTATTATATAATGCAACTTGAGAACCGTTATATCCTCCTATAATTCCAAACTGAGGGTCATTTTCAATATCTTGAATTCTATAAACACTTGTTCCTGCAATTGCAACATAATTTTCATTATCTGGTCGTACTACAATATCTAAATCATACCCTCCTTGAATAGAAAAAGGATCGACCCCAGCTACAGGGCCACCTGGCTCATTAGGCATTTTAGAAGAAAAATCAGTCCACTCATCTGCTGCAAAGTCATAACGCCATAAATCTGCTTCTACTTGATTTGCACCACTATTAGCCCCATTACTATAAATAGCATATAGGAAGTTTTCATTTGATGGAGCTGAAGCTACAATTAGTCTTCCTACAGACGACCATCCCACAGGACTACCATTTTGTGCTATACGTACCCAAGTACCATCGCCTGTTTCAGAAGTATAAACACCGTTATTTACACCATTACCGCCTATCGCGCCATATACACGTCCTGTTGAATCTATTTCGACATCCATAAATTGACTAACACCGTTGTTATCTAATTCTGTAACAAATGTATTACCATCATACCTCACAATAGAGTTAATAGTCGCTACAAATAAATCACCTGTTACAGGACTCACTTCAAGTGAAAATGTAAGATCAAAAATTGAGTCAAATGCTTCAAATGTCGAGTCTGTTTCTGGTATTTGAGTCCAGTTTAAACCTCCATCAGTAGATTGCCATATCCCTTGACCAAGAAAACCTGCACCTAATGCTGCAGAATTTCCGACTGCTTCTCCTGTTGAGTAATACATAATGTTTTGAAAACCTGGACGAGGATCTTGCGCAATAGCAGTCACATTATGTATCTCACTATTAGGAGATACTTTCGTCCAGCTCTGTCCTCCATTAGTTGTTCTAAAAACACCTCCACTCACAGCTCCAGCAAGCATTGTATTCCCTGTAGGGTCACTTATATCAATAACTAATGCACGTGTACGACCTCCTAGGTTAGAAGGACCCCTATTCACATATACATTATCAGAAGATCTTGTAAAATTTTGATTTCTAGACATTTCAAGTGTGTTCTGAAGCTCCAGTATTTGTTGATCTCTAGGAATTTCTCCTGTTTGAGGATCTCTTTGAAATGCTAACTCATATTCTAATCTCTCTTGAACAAATTGATATTTTTGCTCAATAGGTGTTTTCTCTGTTTTTACCGTAGTAACAGGTGTAAGAACCTGAGTTACTTCATTTTTTTCTTCTCCATTACTAGTAATGAGCGAATAGGAAACAACTCCTATTACCAAAGTCGCTAACGCGTACGTAATTTTTTTCATTTCATTTGCAATTTATTATTCTTGTAATATATTTAAAGAGTGTTAGGGTAATTTTATTGTGTCGTATTTATTATCAATTCATTTCATCAGAAAGCGATTTTGGGAAAACTTTCTTATTAAAGACAAGTAAAATCCCAACACCTGTGCTTATTGCCATATCTGCAATATTAAAAATCGCATTAAAAAAAGTAAACGTCTTTCCTCCTATAAAAGGGAGCCAACTTGGAAATGTTGCATTTTTTATAAATGGAAAATATAGCATGTCTACTACTTTACCATACAGTGGTTTTGCATACCCTCCAGTTTCAGGCAGAAAACTTGCTATATTTCCTTCTTTACTAGCGTCAAAAATCACACCATAAAGTAATGAATCTATGATATTTCCAACTGCTCCTGCAAATATGAGCGAAATAGAAATTATGAGAAGTTTTGGTGCGTTTTCTTTTATAGATTTATAAAGCCAATATCCTATTAATGGGGCAATAATTAAGCGAAAGAGAGATAATACTATTTTTCCATATTCTCCGGGAAGTTGTGCTCCCCAGGCTGCTCCTTCATTTTCTACAAAGTATATTTGAAACCAATCTAAACCAAAGACTTGAATAGATTCTCCTATGCGAAAATGTGTTTTCACATATATTTTAATGCATTGATCAACAAGCAGTATTAAAAAGATGATTAGTCCCGCTTTCTTTAGTGACATAAATTTTCTTTAAGATCGTAAAAATAAGGCTTTACTGCGAATTTTCAATCGTTATATCTCCATGAATACTCTTTAAATCTATAGTATGATCTCCTATCATTCCATATGGAATAACGACATTTCCATTTCGAGATTGTGCAAGAATTTGTGCTTTTTGAGTTTCTACATAAATATTCCCAGATATTGTGCTTATTTGTACGCTTTCGCGAAAGCGAAAATCCAACAATTGACAGCCTCCCCTATCCAAGTTTATATATAATGCATCATAGCTTCCTATTGCTTCTACACTTGCAAGTGCAGAGTATATATCAATAGTCATATATTCTGGAACAGTAATTTCTATGACAATTGACAATATTTTATGAGCTGATAATTTATCATTAAAAGGAACAAAGTCTGGGGTACGTCCTGTAGTAATTTTCAATTGATCTTCTGTAAGTCTTGCATGTAACAACGAAGTTTCAAAAGTTTCTCCTTCAATTGCAGTATAAATACGGATTTTATCTGTTTGAGCGCTTATAAGTTTAATTTGAAAGATTTCATCACTTTCTACATGTATTGTTTCTATTCCCTGTGCTTCATACTCTTTGAACAATTTTTTTTGACCAAAGAAATTACTAACCGAAATTAGACATAACAGTATAAATAAGTAAATATGTCTCATAAAAAAAGCGCCCCTAAGGACGCTATATTATTTTTTTAACTCTGCATGTTTTTTGCTTCAATACTCAACGTTGCATGAGGCACTAATTTTAATCGTTCAGGATTAATAAGTTTTCCTGTCACACGACAAATACCATATGTTTTATTATTTATACGTGTAAGAGCATTTTTAAGATCTCTAATAAATTTTTCTTGCCTAATTGCAAGAGCACTATTTGCTTCTTTACTCATGGTTGCACTTCCTTCTTCAAAAGATTTAAAAGTAGGGGAAGTGTCATCGGTTCCATTTGTTCCATCATTGAGATATGCACTCTTAATGAGTTCTAAATCATGTTGCGCATTATCAATTTTTGCTTGAATCAATTTGCGAAATTCTTCTAATTCCGCATCGCTATATCTTTGTTGTCCTTGTGTGTCTGCCATACTTAATGTTTTGATATGGTTAAATATGTAATTATATTATCAAAGCTTATTTCAAGCCCATCAGTTATTTTTTCTACAATTTTTATAGATTCCGCTAGAGTCTCTGTTTTAATATAGTCTGCATTGTCTTTAACGGTCTGCTCAATAAGAGCTTCTTGTTGTAAAACAACGTCTATACGATCTGTCACTTCAAATCCAGAGTCTTTACGTAAATTCTGTATACGATTCACCAATTCTCGTGCCACACCTTCTTTTTGGAGATCATCTGTTATCGTAATATCCAACGCTACTGTCATCCCATTTTGACTTGCTACTAACCATCCATCAATATCTTGTGAAGAAATCTCTACATCGTTCGATTCTAAAATAGTCATTTTTCCATTAATTTCAACTTCAATCTTACCATCACGTTCAATTTGTGCTATTTTATCAGCCCCAAACTCTTGTATAGTGTTAGAAATCAATTTCATATCTTTTCCAAAACGTGGTCCTAACACCTTAAAATTAGGTTTTATTTGCTTAACTAATATTCCAGAGTCATCACTTATTAATTCTATTTCTTTAACATTTACCTCTGATTTTATAAGGTCTGCAACAGCTAGAATTTCTTCGCGATCTGTATCTGATAATACAGGAATCATAATACGTTGTAATGGTTG
>CAYYSK010000199.1:0-1186 GCA_964474345.1 uncultured Flavobacteriaceae bacterium | reverse complement strand
TCAAAAATCATGGTAGATATTGCTAATAATGTATAAAACCATCCACGCGTTTGGTCTACTCCTTCTGCTATAAAATCTGCTTTACGCCATGTTTCTTCTACTAGTTCTTTGTTTTCAAATGGGTAATGCCATTGTGCATAAGGCATGGATCCTGAATCAAACCAAACATCAATAAGATCACTCTCGCGACTCATCGCCTGTCCAGAAGGAGATACTAACACAATGCGATCTACCACATTCTTATGAAGGTCTACCAATTCATAATTGGCTTCACTCATATCTCCTGTAACAAATCCTTCAAAAGGATCGTTATCCATAACACCAGCATCTATTGCTTTTTTGATTTCTTCTTTAAGTTCTTTAATAGAACCTATAATCATTTCTTCCTTTCCATCTTCTGTTCGCCAGATAGGTAATGGAATTCCCCAAAAACGACTACGTGATAAGTTCCAATCATTTGCATTGGCAAGCCAGTTTCCAAAACGCCCTTCTCCTGTAGATTTTGGCTTCCAATTAATCCCTAGATTAAGCTCATGCATACGATCCTTAAAATCATTTACCTTGATAAACCAAGAATCTAATGGGTAATATAACACGGGCTTATCTGTACGCCAACAGTGTGGGTAACTGTGTACATACCTTTCTACCTTAAAGGCTTTATTTTCTTCCTTTAAACGAATAGCAAGCTCTACATCCATAGATTTTTCTGGAGCTTCACCATCTGGATAATATTCATTTTTGATATACTTATTTCCAAACTCCTTCATTTCAGAACGGAATTTCCCCTGTAAATCTACCAACGGAACTAAATTATCATTTTCGTCTTTGATCAATAGTGGTGGAACTTCAGGAGATGCTTGTTTTGCCACCATAGCATCATCTGCTCCAAAAGTAGGTGCGGTATGCACAATTCCTGTTCCATCTTCTGTAGTCACAAAATCTCCAGCAATCACTCTAAACGCATCTTGAGGATTGTCATGTGGTTGTACAAAATCAAATAATTGCTCGTATCGTAACTCTAAAAGATCGGTTCCTTTAAATTCACGAGTTACAGCATATGGTATTTTCTTATCTCCTGCGGTATATGTTTCTAAGTCCGCTTTCGCGAAAGCGGTATCACCTCCAACTTCATAAAACTTACCAGAGAATTGTTTTCCTACTAATGCTTTTGCCAGAATTACTTTAA
>CAYYSK010000198.1:0-6827 GCA_964474345.1 uncultured Flavobacteriaceae bacterium | reverse complement strand
TGTTTGCAGTTGTTTTGTGATGTAATAGATTTTCTAATGCATAATTCGGGTTAAAGATAAGAGAAAGATGTTATATTTATCCTCCAACACGTTTTACTTTGAATCCTTTATCTTTTAGGAAAGTCATAATCTTATCGCGATAATCTCCTTGTATAATAATTTGTTCGTTTTTAAAACTACCGCCTACACTAAGAAGTTTTTTAATTTCTTTGGCAAGAAGTTTAAAGTCATTACTGGCTCCTGTATACCCTTCTATAATAGTAATGGGTTTTCCTTTGCGCTTTTCATATTTACAAATAAGCGGATCATCCTGCATCCACAATCTATCTTCAGCTTCTTCTGGCATTTCAGGTTCTGAAGGGACGTGATCTGGGAATAAGTTTTTTAATTGATCTTGTAAATCCAAAATAAAGTTCTATTAATTATTTTTATTGGTATTTTTTTTCACCATAACAAACAATCCAATTAGAATAATAATAACAGCTAAAATGGCAATAGGAAGTTGTAATGTACTATCATTAAATACTGTTAAGCTTAGTATTGTACATATAAGCCCTAAAGTAGTTATTAATAAACCAAAGCTTGTCTTTTTTGCGTCTTTCATGTTTATTCTTTAATTAAGCCGATCTCCACAAGACGTTGATGTAAGAACTGTCCTGCCGTAATATCATCAAAAGCTTTTGGATGTTCTTCAGAAACACACTCGTCAAGGCAGTTCAATTTCATATCACTACGCGGATGCATAAAAAAAGGTATAGAATAACGAGGAGTATCCCATTGTTCTTTAGGTGGATTCACCACTCTGTGTATTGTAGATCGTAATTTATTATTTGTATGACGTTCTAACATATCACCTACATTAATTACAAGCTCATCTTCATTTGGGATTGCATCAATCCATTCTCCGTCTTTACGCAATACCTGAAGTCCTCCGGCAGATGCACCCATAAGAAGTGTAATCAAATTAATATCTCCGTGTGCTCCTGCACGTACAGCCCCTTTAGGTTCTTCTGTAATAGGAGGGTAGTGTATAGGGCGTAAAATACTATTCCCATTACTCGCCAAATGATCAAAATAATGTTCATCTAGCCCTATATATAATGCAAGAGCTCTTAAGACGTAAATACCTGTTTTTTCGAGCATACGATATGCTTCCATTCCAGTTGTATTAAAATTTGGTAGTTCACTTACAACAATATTTTCTGGATATTTTTCAATAAGATTTGCACTTTCATTTGCTTCTTGTCCAAAATGCCAAAATTCTTTTAGATCACCTTCTTTCTTCCCTTTTGCGTGTTCTTTACCAAAAGAGATATAACCTCGTTGTCCACCTAATCCCTCTATCTCGTATTTTTCTTTTTTTTCTAGAGGTAGTCCAAAAAAACTTTTTACCTCTTTGTATAACTCATCTACAAGAGTGTCATCTAAAAAGTGATTCTTTAAAGATACAAAGCCTATTTCTTCGTAAGCAATTCCAATTTCTTGTACAAATTTTTGCTTGCGATTAGGATCGTCACTTAAAAAATCAGCGAGATCTACACTTGGTATATTATTCATTATTCTTGTCTTAAATAGGTGTATTACAAAGATACAAATTTTAGTGTGTGGAGGTGCGCTTTCGCGAAAGCGTATATCTAAGTTTCTTAGAGATTATTAAAATTAAAATAAATCGTTTTTGGTCTCACATATTTTTCTACATTTGATTTGTTCTTAATACTGGTAAATGACAACAAAGACTGCACCCAAAGTTCATTTTGACTACGATCGTGGATCAATTACGGATGAAACGCTTTTACAATTGTATAAAACAATGCTGACTCCTAGACTTATTGAAGAGAAAATGCTTATTCTATTGCGACAAGGAAAAATCTCAAAGTGGTTTTCTGGAATAGGACAAGAAGCGATTTCTGTAGGTATTACATCTGTGATGAATCCTGAAGAGTATATACTTCCTATGCATCGTAATTTGGGTGTTTTTACAACACGTGAAATTCCTTTATTTCGCCTTTTTGCACAATGGCAAGGAAAAGCAAACGGTTTTACAAAAGGACGAGATCGCAGTTTTCATTTTGGCACG
This sequence comes from uncultured Flavobacteriaceae bacterium, assembly GCA_964474345.1. Lineage (GTDB taxonomy): Bacteria > Bacteroidota > Bacteroidia > Flavobacteriales > Flavobacteriaceae > Dokdonia. Next base: position 4,750 of record CAYYSK010000198.1, on the reverse strand, counting down.
CAAGAGTATAATATTGTGGGAATGATTTCTCATCTAGGGCCTCAACTAGGTGTTGCTGATGGAATAGCTTTGGCACATAAGCTTCGTAAAGAAAAATCCGTAACAGCTGTTTTTACAGGAGAAGGAGGGACTAGTGAAGGAGATTTTCATGAAGCACTTAATGTAGCTTCTGTATGGCAATTACCTGTATTATTCTGCATAGAAAATAATGGATATGGACTCTCTACGCCAACAAGTGAACAATATAATTGTAAAAACCTAGCTGATAGAGGAGCAGGGTATGGTATGGAAAGTCATATCATAGATGGAAACAATATTCTAGAAGTATATGCTACTGTACAAAAACTAGTAGATAATATGCGAGTTAATCCAAGACCAGTATTGTTAGAGTTTAAAACGTTTAGAATACGTGGTCACGAAGAAGCTAGTGGGACTAAATATGTTCCTAAAGAGTTAATGGAAACTTGGGCTCAAAAAGATCCTATAGAAAATTATAAAAATTATTTAATAGGTCTTGAACTTCTTACAGATGAGATACACAATGAAATGGCATCTCAAATTAAAGAAGAGATAAATAAAAACCTCGATATCGCTTATAATGAAGAAGCGATTGTTCCTGTTCTAGAAACAGAACTATCTGATGTATATGCTCCTTTTACATACCAAGATACTCCACCTAGTCAAGAGACAGAAGAACTACGCCTTATAGATGCTATTTCTAAAGGCTTGAAGCAATCTATGGAACGTAATGAAGATCTTGTGATTATGGGACAAGATATAGCAGAGTATGGCGGTGTTTTTAAAATCACAGATGGTTTTGTAGATGCTTTTGGGAAAGAACGTGTACGTAACACTCCTATATGTGAAAGTGCTATTGTAGAAGCTTCTATGGGCTTAGCTATTAATGGCAAAAAAGCAATCATGGAAATGCAATTTGCAGATTTTGCTACGTCTGGTTTTAATCCTATTGTAAATTATTTGGCAAAATCGCATTATCGTTGGTCACAAGCAGCTGATGTAGTAGTGCGTATGCCTTGTGGTGCAGGAGTAGGAGCAGGCCCTTTTCATTCACAAACTAATGAAGCTTGGTTTACACATACTCCAGGACTTAAAGTCGTATATCCAGCATTCCCATATGATGCCAAAGGATTATTGGCTACTGCAATTGAAGACCCAAATCCAGTTTTATTTTTTGAACATAAAGCATTGTATAGAAGCATACGCCAAGAAGTTCCTACAAATTATTACACACTTCCTATCGGTAAAGCAGCGCATTTAAAAGAAGGAGATGACGTAACGATTGTTACATATGGAGCTGGAGTGCATTGGGCTTTAGATATTTTAGAAAATAACACAGACATTTCTGCAGACCTTATAGATTTAAGAACTTTACAACCATTGGATACAGAAACGATTTTTATATCTGTAAAGAAGACAGGAAAAGTATTATTACTTACTGAGGATTCTAGTTTTGGAAGTATTATGTCTGATATTTCAGCAATGATTTCTGAAGAATGTTTTGAATCTTTAGACGCGCCAATACGACGTGTGACAAGTTTAGATACCCCAATACCTTTTGCCGAACAATTGGAAGAACAATATCTTTCACGTAAGCGTTTAGAAAAAGATTTAAAAGATTTACTGAATTATTAAAAAAATCACGCACATTAATATAATATGCGTGATAATTATTTCCTAGTAAGGAATACATCCTTGAAGACTAGAGCATTCGCCAGGACATCCACAGTGTCCTTGATACCAACAACGAGCTCCATTAGGTCTGCCTGCACAATTACCATTACAGAGCTTTCTACCTCCGTTTACTTCTTTTTGTTGAGCTTTATTTAATGAAATAGCTCCTTTTAGATTGATTAATTTTTTCATAATAATAGAATATTTAGTTAATAGTCCTGAACATTTAAAGACACTCAGGGTCATGTCTATACGTTTGTATTATAGGGATTAACAAAATAGTCTAGTTAAGAATATGAGGTTTAGTATTCTTATAGTTAGTTTTATATATACGATGAAAACTATTGAAATAGATTTCATATAAGTTTGATGTATAATATGTTTGTTGTAAAAAAAATCTACTGCATTATATTGAAAACTAAGGTTTTTATCAAACTAAAAATAATTTTTTCCATTTGATACGTCGACGGCTCTGCCTCGGGGTAGTTCATTGAGTATTTGAAACATCATTAAAAACCAAACGATAATAATGCTACAAATTTCATAATAGAGAAATGACTATTGGGTGACTTAAATTCACCAGCCCAAACCTGTAGATTTAGGTCTATAGTAGTTTAGTAATTAATCCTTATGAGATTAATTATCTCATAAGGATTAAACTCTTGGTAATATATTAAAACATATAAATGTCTTATTTGTTTATAAGGAAATAATGTAATTTCACTAAAAAGCATTTAGTTTTAGAGTAAATTTCTAACTCCACATACTTATTTATCTATTATGTTTTATAGAGGGACGCAATAATTGTTTCTACAAAAGCCAGGACAATAACAATGACCACCAAAAAAGCAACGACCTCGTCTTCCAAAACAATTACTGTTACATGTTAGAGAAGCTCCATTTACTTCTTTTTGTTGTGCAATGTCAAGTGTCACAACTCCTTTAAGATTGATTAATTTCTTCATAATATAAAAAATATTTAGTTAATAATCCTGACTATTTAAAGACATTCAGGTCAATGTCTATGCGTTTGTATTATAGGGATTAACAAAATATATTTTATTTATAATTAATTATGTTTTATTGTTTATATATAATTGAATCTTTATAGCTATTGTATTTCTTCCTTATATACGTCTAAGAAGTCACCATAGGACTATTTATAACTTGATTTTCTTGTTCTTGTAATTCTAAAAGATCTTCTATGAATAATGATAAATCATTTCTATCGTATTCTCTTGGATATTGATTGCCTTGTATATATAAAGCAGGTGTAAAATTGATATTATTCTTTGTACACCATTCTTTTTGAGCTGATAAGACATCCGTATAATTTACATCAATATCATTTTGTTGTTTTAACCATTGCTTTAAATTAGCATCATCTTTATATACTTCATGCATCATATTCATACAAGCAAGTTCACCTTGGGTATTGTAAGCGTGTATTAGATGAGAAGTTATTTGAAAAGCTTGCTCTTCAGTATCTTCTACATTTACATTAAAACGAACAATAACTTTAATGTCATTACTAGACTGCTTTAGAATATTTTCGATATCTGTATGCGCTTGTTTGCAATAATAACATAAAGGACTTGTAACTAAAACAACTTCTAATGAAGAATCTCTATTGCCTAAAACTATTTCATTAGATAATTGAATATCATTTACAACACTATCATTTTCTTGTAATAATGTATTAAATATAGAAAAATTTCTTTTGAATTTATTACTCTCAATTTTTAATTTATCTAAATCTACTTTCTTGTGTAGTAATGGTTTAATTGTAAACCATAAGCTTACTACCAAGAGAAGACTTATAGCATACAAACCAATTTCTTGTAAGTTAATAGATAAAAAAGAAGTAGTATTTCCTGTTATAAAAACTGCAATGCTTTGGAGTATAATGACACCTGCGATACCTAAACATAGCGGACACCATTTCTTTAAAACACTACCTTGATAGTATATAGAATACAATACAAATGGAATGGCTAATATGGACAATCCAGAGATGACTCCATTTATTTCTATGCCACTTAATAAAGAAAGACAATATACCATAGCGTAGCCTGCAAACGCAATAATGCTTGCATCACTCAAAGTTAATATTCCACCTATTTTAGCTCCTTTAGAATTTAAAACAGCATCACAACTTGTTTTTTCAGAAAGGTTACAAATACTAGCAGTACTACTAGATTCTATCCCTAAGGAATGACCAACAATAAGAACACCTAAAATTAATCCAATAGTACTCAAGAAATAATGAATACCTTCAAAAACTAGTGTTTTATTAAACAGTGCTATTCCTACTCCTAATCCTATTATAATAAATGCCCATTGCCATATTTTAGAAGCACTAGTAGATTTTTCTTCTTTAATAGCTTCATCTTTTTCTACGGCGACAATAATACCATCCCAGTTTTCAAAGAATTCATTATTAGTAATATTTTTTACTTGTTTACGATCAGTATATATATCAATAGAATTATTTTTTTTCTCAATAAGCCCTAAGTGCATCCCTTTATCTCCTTTGATATTGGCGATAAAGGTAGGAGGTAATTGATCTAAAGTGTCTTGATCTGTCGGTACTTGTAATGCCAAATTAGGAACACCAAAATGTTTAAGCACACCTGTTAAAGAATGTAAACTAGGATAGGAGGGATGACTTAATAATTGTAATTTTAATTCTTCTTTATTAAGCTTAATAGTATTAGTTACTAATAATTTATGTAAGATATTAAATAACTGATCTTGCATGTTTATGAAATTGTGTAATATGTTAATAATCAAACCCTAATTTACGCTTTATTTTACGAAGAAACCATGAGTTTTAATAATTTTACAATTTTTTATTATTTGATCATTAGTTTAAATTAATTCGTTTGTAAATGTAAATATGTGTTTAGTTAAATAGCAGACATTTACCATTGATTTTATTTTTATTACAAACTAGCAAATATGACTTGCATAAAATTCTTTATAGTGGTTAGGTATAAATATTTGTTTTGTAACGACTATTTTTAAGGTAATTAATTATGACACTTAATTTGAGTAC
>CAYYSK010000197.1:0-6859 GCA_964474345.1 uncultured Flavobacteriaceae bacterium | reverse complement strand
TACGTTGTCCAAAATCATTTGTTTTATGATAAATATAATCATAAGGCATATTAATAATTGTATCTGCACCACCTAATACAGCACTCATAACTTCTGTCGTCGTACGTAACATATTGGTGTTATAATCATAAATCGTTTTATTACGAAGAGATGGACGTGCTATGATGTGAATTTTTAATGCTTTCGCGAAAACGTACTCTTGTATAAGAATAGCCATCAATTGACGCAATGCTCTGAGTTTTGCTATCTCAAAGAAATAATTAGATCCTATAGCTACTTGAAATGTAAGTGATGGTGTAGTAGTTTGTTGCGTCTCTAGGTGTTGTAAATATTCATTTGCATGTGCAAGTCCATATGCAAGTTGTTGTACCATATTAGCTCCGGCATTTTGATACAAATCTAGATCTATAGACAGTGTATGACTCTCTTTTTGTAGAAGAGCATCAAGTATACGATGGTCTTCTTTTAAATTATGATACCAGTTACCATCTTCAGCAAGATGGTGAATAAGATCTATATTAAGATAAACACTATGATCTTTTGATTTTTGTATTAATTGATTACAAAATGATTCATTTAAAAATTGTAATCTAAAGTGTATTGGTATTTCTTGAGAACTGATTGTATTAAAAAGTGTATCACAATCAAAAGGAGTATCGGCTATAAAATATAATGTTTCTACCCCAGCTTCTATGGCTGTATTTGCCATAGTTGCAGCGACACTAGGGTCTTGAATAAAAATATCTTCTCCTATATACCAAGAAGAAGGAACCCCTGGGACTTCAGGAAAATTAGCCGCATCATCTTTATGGTAAAATGGTTTTATATCTATTCCTTCATTACTGTTCCAAACAAGGGTATCATTGTATGATCCGCCTTTAAGATCAAACTGTATTTTTTGTTTGAAGGCTTTTGCAGACACTGGATCAAAATCGGTAAAGAGCTTATTTTTTGTCATTTTTTGGTAGGCTATCTTCGTATTCAATAATGTAGATATCTTCGTCAGCTTTTTTCATTAGGTATTCTTCTCTAGCATATCGTTCAATACCTGCACTGTCTTTTAATTTTCCAATTTGAGATTGATCTTTTTCAATTTCGTTTTCGAAGTATTCTATATTTCCTTTTAATTTATGTACATCGTCATTCAGTTCTTGATGAATTAACCATGAGTTACCATCAAACCAAAACATCCAAATCATAAAAATGAGAAGTATAAGCACATATTTATTGCTTATAATTTTAAACCATTTTTTATTTTTTAATGATTTTAATTCCATAATTACGAAGATACTAAAACGCTATGATAAGCGCTCATTTATTATTGTACGTACAATGCCTACTGCAACAGTATTATAACGGTTATTTGGGATAATTATGTCTGCAAATTCTTTTGTAGGTTCAATAAATTGCTGATGCATGGGCTTCAATGTTGTTTGATATCGTTGTAAGACTTCTTCAAGATCACGTCCTCTCTCTGCGATATCTCGTTTTAAACGACGTATTAAACGTTCATCACTATCTGCGTGTACAAATATTTTAATATCAAAAAGATCACGTATTACCGGATCTGTAAGAATCAAAATTCCTTCGACTACAATAACTTTCTTAGGGTGTGTAGTAATAGTTTCGTCTGTTCTATTGTGTTCTACAAAAGAATATACGGGTTGCTCTATAGACTCTCCTTTACGTAATTGAGCAAGGTGAGAACAGAGCAGTTTAAAATCTATAGAATTAGGGTGATCAAAATTTACTTTGGTACGAGATTCATAATCAAGATGTGATAAATCTTTATAATATGAATCTTGAGATATAATTACAATTTCATCTTGAGAGTTCTCGGATATGATTTTATTAACAACTGTCGTTTTCCCACTCCCGGTACCGCCTCCTATTCCTATGATGAGCATGAGTTAAATTATTTTGTTTCAAAGGTAGAAAAAACAAATGCAGTCGTCAATAGTGTGTGTTTGAAAGTTTACTCTATAACAATTGTGTTTTTAAACTCTTGAACAACAGAAAAATAGCCTAAAACAAAATTATTAGGTCTATCTACATTATCAAAAACATCTATATTATCAATGCCTTCTGCATTTAGAATGTTTCCTCTTACTGTTGCTACAGGAACTTGAAATGGGCCCATTCCACCAAGGTCACTCTGGACGATGAGTTGTTCCATATAGTTATAAAAAGCTTCATCGGCTCCTAGGATACTAATGTTTATTTCTTGCCCAGGTGCTAATGGAAAATCATCTCCTTCATAGAAATATGAAAATTCAAATTCTTGCCCTGGGAAAAAAGTATCCTCAACCGTTAGAAACTCTCCAAAATCAAAATCAAAAACATAAAAATCTTCTCGATCTGGTGTATCTGTAAAAGAAATGATTACTTCTGTGTCATTATCGTCAAATAAGGTACCGTCACCTTGAACAATTTCATTTATAGGAGTTGTGGGTATAAAAGAAGTGCGAGCAAGATATAATTCATCTTGGTACGTAACACTAAGAATATAAATGGGATCAGGATTTATAAGAAAATCAGTAAGAATCATGTTGTCTATAACTGGTGATACTGTTGTGGGAAATGGACGATATAAGCCAGGTTCACCAGGTACAGGTTCATAAGGAACAAATGCACCTGTTTCTTCATTTTGGATTTGCATACTTTCAATTTCAGCAGGTTCTATTTCTCCAAAAAAAGAAGAAGTCAAAGAGACTCGTATGTTAGCTTCTGTAAGGTTTTGAGAAGTATCAACACGTATGAGCGCATCTACCACAAGGCGTGGTGGTTCTGGATCTAAATCAACATCAACTACATCTTCACAACTGGAAAGAAAGATAGCGATGAGTAAAATATATAAGATGTTTTTCATAATCTAAACTATATTGTTGTACGCTTTCGCGAAAGCGTATATATTATTTAAAATTTAAAATTATAAGTAACCGAAGGAATGATTCCAAAAATGGAAGTGCGAACAGCTTCATTAACTCTGGTTTCTTGATTCTGTCTGAAATTTATAGATGACGCATTACTTCTATTGTATATATTATATATACTAAATACCCATTCCCCTTTCAAAGCACGTTTTTTTGAACGTTTAGGAGTGAGTGTTGCAGATACATCGAGCCTATGAAAATTAGTCAATCGTTGTTCGTTTCTAAATCCAAAGGTTGGTACGGTGATACCTTGAAATTCAAATTGCCCTACTGGGAAATTTGTAGGTTGTCCAGTTTGAAAAACAAAATTCCCGCCGAAACGCCATTTCTCATTAAGTTCATAACTTGCATTGATAGAAATATCATGGGTCTTATCATATGGGGTATTATACCATTGACCTAAATTAATCCCCACTTCATTTTCATTTCTTCCAGGAGTACGTTGTTCTGATTTTGATAGCGTATACGCAAGCCATCCCGTAAACTTTCCTTCATTTTTTCTAAATAAAACTTCAAGTCCATACGCTCTTGCTTCTCCACTTAATATAACTCGCTCTATTGCATCATTTGCGATTAAATCAGCTCCATCTATATAGTCTATACGATTATCGATGTCTTTATAGAATACTTCAGTTTCTAGTGTATACTCGTTGTCTTTAAAATTTTTAAAATACCCTATAGCATACTGATCTGATATCTGAGGGTCTATAAATTGACCACTTGGAGTCCATACATCAAGAGGTGTAGGGGAACTGGTATTAGATAATAGGTGTATATATTGTGCTAGATGTGTATAACTTGCTTTTATAGATGCGTCATCATTAAATGCATAAGACAATGCAAATCGCGGCTCTAGTGTATTGAAGGTCGCTAATCTGTCACTACGACTAAAAGAGGTGTCTACGTTATTAATTTCAGCACCTTGATATATTAGTAAGAAAGGGTCAAATACGACAGGATTATCATCTACATATACATTTACTTCATCTTGACCAAGACGTATAAAATTACTCCAACGTAGGCCATATTGAATATTCAATTTGTCAGTGACCATATGTTCTACGTCTATATAGGATGCAAATTCATTTGCAAATTGTTTTGTAAGTTGATCTTCTACTATACCAGACTCAGAACTATTGGGTTCTATTTTCCCAGGATTGAATGCATAGTATACATTATTGATTCCGTAGTTAATTTGTACCTTATCATTTAGATAGTGTTTTAAATCGTATTTAAGATTTACATTCGTAATTCCAGAGTTCCAATTAAAACCAACAAAATCTAATTCAAGGCCATAAAAATAATCACTGTATATTAAGGATACATTGGAAAATAACTTATCAGAAAAGAGATGCGTCCATCTAAAATTGCCTACAGCATTTCCGTAATTATTAGAAAAACTATCATTGATTGTAAAGTCATCTCTTCCAAAGTATCCAGAGAGATAAATACTATTATTATCGTTTATTTTGTAATTGAGTTTTGTGTTGAGGTCAAAGAATGAAGCACTATTGTCTATGTCAAATAAGGGTAAAAATAAATGAGCATATGAAGAACGTCCACCTATTAAAAATGCACCTTTATCTTTTTTGAGAGGCCCTTCTAATAATAACCTACTTGAAATAAGTCCAATACCTCCATTTGCTTTAAACTGTTTACTATTCCCTTCTTTTTGATAAATATCGAGTACAGATGAAACTCTTCCTCCAAAACGAGCAGGAATCCCTCCTTTATATAATTTTAAATCTTTAATCGCATCAGGATTAAATACAGAAAAGAGTCCAAATAAATGTGAAGAATTAAAAATAATAGCTTCATCTAGTAAGATCAGGTTTTGATCTACTGCACCACCACGTACATTAAAACCAGATGCTGCTTCTCCAGCACTAGTAACTCCTGGTAATAATAATATAGATTTTATAACATCTGCTTCTCCAAGTACTACTGGAATCCTTTTTATAGTCTCAGCACTTAAGGAATTTACACTCATTTGTGGTTTCCTAATATTGACCCGCTCTACTTTTTCTTCTATAACGACTTCGTCGAGTGATTCTGTAGAAAAAGATAATTGAATATCCTTACGTATATCTTTATCTAATACAATAGTTTCTGTAATCTCTGCATATCCTAAATAGCTTACAATAATTTGATAGGTGCCTTTTGGTAGTGTGATAGAGTAAAACCCATACGAATTAGTGACAACGCCATTTGATAATTCAGGAAATAAAATAGTAACACCTATTAATGTTTCATTACTAGCATTATCTGAAATGGTACCACTAAGTGTAAATTTTTCTTGACTTAATAGCGTATAAGAACTAAGAAAAATAACTAACAGAAAAAGAAAACTTTTCTTCATAAAAAAGATTTGTAGTAAATCTAATATCAATTTTTGAAATGAGGTATTAAAAAACAAAAAACCTTCTTTTGCAAGGAAAGAAGGTTTTGATATTTAGTATGCTTTCGCGAAAACGTATTTAGGCATCTATAATGGCATTAAAAGTTGTACTAGGTCTCATAGCTGCTGTTGTTTTTGCAGAATCTATGTGGTAATATCCACCTATATCCATAGGAGAACCTTGTGCGTTATTTAATTCTTCAATAATAATTCCTTCTTGTTTTGCCATGGCTTCTGCCATGAGTGTAAACTCGCTTTTTATATCTTGATCTATATCCTGAGAAGCAAGTTCTTGAGCCCAATACATAGCTAGATAGAAATGACTGCCTCTATTATCTAATTCATTGACTTTACGAGAAGGAGATTTTTTGTTTGCTAAGAATTTTATGGTAGCCTCATCTAATGCTTCAGCAAGTATAGCCGCTCTTTTATTTCCTGTAGTTTCAGCTGTATGTTCTAATGATACGGCAAGTGCTAAGAATTCTCCAAGAGAATCCCATCTAAGATGTCCTTCTTGTAGAAACTGTTGGATGTGTTTTGGTGCAGAACCTCCAGCTCCAGTTTCAAATAAACCACCTCCATTCATTAGAGGAACTATAGAGAGCATTTTTGCACTAGTTCCTAATTCTAGAATAGGGAAGAGGTCTGTATTGTAATCTCTTAATACATTACCTGTTACAGAAATTGTGTCTTTCCCTTCTTTTATTCTATATAATGTGTATCGAGTTGCTTCTACCGGAGACATGATTTGAATATCAAGTCCGTTAGTATCGTGATCTTTAAGGTATACGTTTACTTTTTCTATCAATTGAGCATCATGGGCTCTATCGTTGTCTAGCCAGAAGATAGCAGGTGTTTGCGTAGCTCTAGCTCTATTTACAGCAAGTTTTACCCAATCTTGAATAGGGGCATCTTTTACCTGACACATTCTCCATATATCACCTGTTGAAACAGCGTGCTCTAAAAGAGTAGTACCATGGTCGTCTATAACAGCGACAGTACCATCATTTTTTATTTCAAAGGTTTTATCGTGAGATCCGTACTCTTCTGCTTTTTGAGCCATAAGACCTACATTAGGAACAGTTCCCATAGTCGTAGGGTCAAAAGCGCCATGTTTTTTGCAGAAATCAAAAGTTTCTTGATATATCCCTGCATAACTACTATCAGGAATTACTGCTTTTGTGTCTTGTAATTTTCCATCTGTATTCCACATTTTACCTGATGTACGAATCATTGCTGGCATAGAAGCGTCAATAATAACATCACTAGGTACGTGTAAATTGGTAATTCCTTTGTCAGAATTTACCATAGCTACAGATGGACGATCTATATAACAAGCAGCGATGGCATCTTCTATTTCTTTACGTTGTCCTTCTGGTAGCTCCTGTATTTTAGAAAGTACATTTCCAAAACCATTATTTTCTTCGACACCTAATTCTTCAAACACAGTTTGATACTTCTCAAATACAGGTGCAAAAAATACACGTACTGCATGTCCAAAAATGATAGGGTCAGAGACTTTCATCAT
>CAYYSK010000196.1:0-6919 GCA_964474345.1 uncultured Flavobacteriaceae bacterium | reverse complement strand
AGCTGCAAACATTAGTTTTTTAGAGAAAAAAGCAGATGATAGCCACACCAATGTTGGGTTTGATACAGATACCATGCGTATGGAAACCTATGACTTATCTTCAACAGGAGATAGATTATCATTAAACTATAGGAGATTCTCTTTAGAATGGACATCTCAAAATGGCACTATTTCACTTTCTCTTGATGGGAAAACACACAGAGAAGTACTACATTGGTTACAAGAACGATCTCAAGTACAACTTGCAAAAGATTATGTGTATGAGTTCCATTATGAATTACCATATACTATAGATAGCGATTTTCAATTTAAACTTACAGACGCTAGTAAACTAGAACATTTATGTAACTTAAGAATCCTTGCTGAGTATACACTAGAACATATCGTAGAAGCAAATAATTTAGATTCTCCAGTTCGCATATGGCCACATCATTTTGATACCGGAGCCTATGCATTACTTGATATTACTTCAGGAATTTCTATAGGATTAGGTATGGCTATTCCAGACACACTATCTGACGAGCATTATTTTTATATCAGTGGATATAAAGATGGCAAAGCTATTTTACCATCATCCTATAGTAATTTAAGTTTTGGAAAATGGTCTGATCAAGGTTTTATAGGTGCTATACTTCCAGTCACAAATTTGGTAAAATCTGAAACTACTCAGTTTTTTCAAGAAGCAATAGATCAATTTAAAAACTAAGAATAATGACACGAGATAATCTCTCTAAAATATTGACATTAGAAAGTGGTATTCTTATTGCCGTATTTGTCATTCTTTTTGTTTTGGTGGGAATACTCATTAAGAAGAGAATTCAAAAAAGCAGATCTGTTATAGCGCCTAGAATCATGCGTTATTTAATATTACCTACTGCTTTTGTATTTACTCTATGTGTTTATATACTGGAGCTATCTCGTGAAACTATTATTGCAAAGTTTACAGAAACTATTCTCGTCATTTTTGGAATTGCATTTTTGCTCAATATGATAAGCCATCTTTTCTTTTCTGAGGGCAATCTCATCACAGGAAAAGAAACCGTCCCAAAACTGGCGAGAAATATTATTCAGTTTCTATTAATACTACTTGCAAGCGCTTTTGTTTTATCCTATATCTGGAGTTTTGACATAGGACATTTATTAACTGGACTTGGCGTGAGTTCTTTTGTGATTGGACTTGCATTACAAGAACCCTTAGGGAATCTTTTTAACGGTATTGCCTTACTTGCGGCGAAGCCATTTGAAAAAGGAGATTGGTTAGAGATTGGTAATGAAACAGGTCGAGTGGTTGATTTTAGTTGGCGTTCTGTAAAAATTGTGAATCGTTTTAATGAACTCATTATTATTCCTAATAACACACTTGCCAAGGAACAAATCAAAAACTTGAGTAGACCTAGTACGGTACATGCCGAACTTGTAACTGTAGGATTCTCATATGATGATGATCCTATTATCGTGAAGAATATTTTATTAGAAGTAGCAGTTTCTACTAAAAACATATTAACATCACCAGCACCTGCATCCCTCTTAATTTCTTATGAAGATTTTTATATCAACTATGGACTTAAATTTTACATAAAAGATTATGCAGATCAGATTTTATTGAAAGATCAAATCATGACAAGCATTTATGAAGTTACTCAAAAGAAAGGGCTTACAATCCCATTTCCTATCCAAGATATACATATAAAAACACAATCGTAATGGAAAATTGGTACATACCTATTACAATCATTCCTGGCATTGGATTACTAATCTTGTCTACTTCAAATTTAATGGTCACATTAACTAGTGAAATCAATACACTTATCCATAATACAGATGAAAATGATGGGATCATTAATAGGAAACTGGTTCAACTAAAATTACTTAACAGGGCTATGGTGCTCTTTTACATTGCTATTTCTTGTTTGGTAATTGCAGCACTTATAGGAGGTATTGGTTTAAAATTAGACACAGAAACTACATTAGGGTTATATGTTATTATACTAGGAATTATCATGCTTCTTTTAGGATTATTCTGGCTTATTAAATACTCCTATAGAGCAGTAAGCATACGACAAGATCAATTCAAAATAAAATTCAATAAAAAATAACACGCATGGCTACAACTAAAAAATGGTATAAAGTCCTCGAAAACAGAAAAGCATTACCTGAAGGACGTGTCCAGACGGTAACCGCAGGTCATCAAGGTATTTGTTTAACACATTATGACGGAAAGTTTTCTGCACTAGATAATAAATGCCCACATCAAGGAGGCCCTCTAGGAGAAGGATCTATTGAAAACGGTATGCTACGTTGCCCTTGGCATGGTTGGGACTTTCATCCTTGTACAGGATTACCGCCAGGAGGATATGATGATGGGGTAAAAATCTTTGAGGTAAAAGAAGAAGGTGATGCCGTTTTTGTAGCTGTTGAAGAAGAGGTAATACACCAAGATACCATCTCTGATGTTATGATAGAGACCATGGTCAATTGGGGTGTTGATACTGGTTTTGGAATGGTAGGGCATTCTAACTTAGGCGTTGCAGATGCCATGAGACGACAAGAAGAAAAAGGAAGATTCAAATTTTATGGGATACGCCATGAAGGGGCTGCTGCGTTTGCAGCTTCTGCTTATGGAAAATTAATGGGTAAACCTGCTGTTTGTTTTGGAATTGCAGGACCTGGATCTACCAATATGTTTACAGGAATGTGGGATGCAAAAGTAGATCGTGCTCCCCTACTTGCTCTTTCAGGACAAGTAAACACACAAGTATTAGGTACTGGAGCATTTCAGGAAGTAGACCTTGTGGGAGCTTTCCAAACAGTAGCACATTTTAACCATAGCGTACAACAGAACTCTAAGCACAGTGAGTTAATGAGTCTTGCTATAAAAAGTGCATTACTCAACAGAGACGTATCACATATTACGTTTCCAGATGAAGTCGCTTTTATGCCAAAAACAGAAGGTGAAGAAGCGCAGACTCCTGAAGATAGAATCACACCTATGAATATTTCGCCTCCAAGGCAAATGGTAGCCAAAGCAGTAGATATGCTAATTGCATCAGAAAAGCCTGCTATTATTGTAGGTCATGGCGCACGTTTTCATATGGACGCTATTACCGCTTTCGCGAAAGCGTTAAACTGCCCCGTTATTACTACATTCAAAGGAAAAGGTCTTATTGCCGACTCACACGAATTAGGATGTGGGGTTCTAGGAAGAAGCGGTACTCCTATCGCTTCTTGGTTTATGAATGAAAGTGATTTATTAGTAGTATTTGGGGCTTCTTTTTCAAACCATACCGGAATAACGCCTAAAAAACCAATCATTCAAGTAGATTACGATCCAACAGCTTTAAGCAAGTTTCATAAAGTAGATGCAGCACTTTGGGGAGAAATATCTGAAACACTTACTATTCTTGAAGAAGAAACTAAAGAGAAACTAAACACGGTAGACAGACGTCCAGAAATTGCCGAAAGGTGGGCTATTTGGAAAGAAGAGAAGCAGAGTAGACTGGAAGACGAAAGTGCCATTGGACTAAGTTCAATTGCTGTATTTGAAGCCATGAATCAAGTTGTTCCTGATAATGCTGTAATCGCAGTAGATGTTGGTAATAACACGTATTCTTTTGGGCGTTATTTTGAACCTAAAAATCAATCTGTCTTAATGTCTGGATATCTAGGATCTATCGGATTCTCATTACCAGCAGCTATGGGAGCTTGGGCAGCACAAGGAAAAGAAAGACCAATTTGGTCTGTCTCTGGAGATGGCGGCTTCGGGCAATATCTTGGAGAGATGATGACGCTGGTTAAGTACAATATGAACATCAAACATGTATTACTTAATAATTCAGAAATCGGAAAAATTTCTAAAGAACAAAAAGCAGCAGAATTAGACGTTTGGAAGACTTCATTACACAATGCAAATTTTTCAAAATTTGCAGAAAATTGTGGCGCTTTAGGAATTAGAGTCACAAAGAGAGAAGAATTAATCCCTGCTTTAGAGCAACTAAAAGCACACAATGGACCTGCTTTATTAGAAATTATAACAGATTCAAGTTTAATTTAAGTTCGCTTTCGCGAAAGCGAACCTTATATAAATAATAAAATTATGTTCGAGTCATTTAGTATTGTTTTTACCATCTCTGTTCTATTTAATTATATAAATAGTAAATGGATCAAACTTCCTTCAACCATAGGGCTATTGCTTCTAAGTCTAGTATTGATTATTATTGTAACGATAAGCAAATCTATTGTTCCTAGTTTTTATACATTCTTTTGTGATATTATCATTAATGCAGATTTTAAAACATTACTACTTGATGGGATTTTAAGTTTTATGTTATTTGCAGGTTCTTTGCACGTTGATTTTGGAGCTCTTGCTGAGCAAAAAAAATCAGTTCTCTTATTTGCAACTATTGGAGTTCTTATTTCTACTTTTATTGTAGGAGGGTTTGTTTTTGGTATTGCTATGTTATTAGGACTAGAACTTCCTCTTATTCATGCACTATTATTTGGAGCTTTAATATCTCCAACTGATCCTATTGCTGTGATGGCTATCTTAAAAAAGGCAAATATTGCTAAAAGTTTAAATATCAAGATAGAAGGAGAGTCTCTATTTAATGATGGTATTGGTGTCGTTGTATTTTCTGGAATCTTATTAATTGCGACAGCAACAGGAGAATATAGTCAAACAGAAATTGGAACAGAAATTGGCACTTTATTTTTAGAAGAAGCCGTAGGCGGTGTTCTCTATGGATTATTAATAGGATTTATAGGTTTAAGACTTATAAAAAGTTTAAAAGATAATTCTAATCTAGCAGTAATGATAAGTCTCGCTGTTGTATTAGGAGGATATACAATAGCTTCTATGATTCATGTATCAGGACCCCTTGCAATGGTTGTTGCTGGATTATTTATAGGAAACAAAGTACATATAAATGATCATAAAAGTAAACTACAGATAGCACTTAATGAATTCTGGGAAATTTTGGATGATGTCTTTAATGGAATTTTATTTGTTCTAATAGGACTTGCTATACATTTATTAACGTTTAATATCAATTACTTAATCCTTGGTATTATAACAATTATTATCGTATTATTAGCTAGATTTATTTCTGTATTTGTCCCATACTCTTTATTAAAACACAAAGAAGAAAAGCCGATAAAGACAATAGCTATTTTAACTTGGGGTGGTTTACGAGGTGGTATTTCAATTGCTCTCGCTTTAAGCCTTCACGAGTCTTTATCTAGTGAACTAATTGTATACATAACATATGTAGTCGTTCTATTCTCTATCATCGGTCAAGGGTTGAGTATTGGTGTTCTTGCAAAAAAATTATATAACTAGTTTTTGTATGCCTCAATGTTTTAAAAAAATCACACTAATCCTTTTATTTCTGAGTAGTTGTATTTATGCACAATTATCAGATCTAGCCAGAATAGAATACATAGGCTTACCTGAAGGAAATACTAATGGTTCTTCATTTAGCAGATTTAGGGCGCTTGTAAATTATCCTATCCAACTTAAAGAAGATACTTATTTATTTGTCGGATTGGATTACAGTTATATTGATTACAATGTAGATGAGTCATTAGTCAATTTTAATCCTCAAGAAATTAATGCCTTTCAATTACTAGATCTTAACATAGGATATATCTTTAAGATTAACGACGATTGGCGTTTTGGAGCAAGAGTTCAACCTGGATTCAGTTCTAATTTAAAAGCACGTAATCTCTCTTTTGAAGATGCTATTATTTCTGGAGATGCAGTTTTTATAAAAGATAAAAAAGACAATGATATTCCATATCGTCTTATTATAGGAATTTCTGTTTCTGGAAAAGGTGGATTTCCAATACTCCCATTTATAAGTTACTATCGTAAGTTTCATTCAAAATGGTCTTATAATCTAGGTGTTCCTAAAATAAATTTACAATATCACGCATCTTCAAAACACAGAATAAAACTAGTGGTACGTCTGGATGGATTTAGAGCCAATTTACAACGTGGTATTGAGGTAGGTCCAAATCAAGAAGTCGCAAATAGATTTAGACAACAATTGGTAGTAGGAGGCCTACGGTATGAATATAAGTTTACAGATCATATTGAGTATTATATAAATAGCAGTTACATTTTAAGTAACTCTATTGAACTAAGAGATAGATCTAGAAATACACTTTCGGAAATACCTGAAGATAATAGTCTGTATATTAAAACTGGTATCAGATTTAAGTTATAACCATATGGAAGCATCAAAAAAAGAAATTGAAAAAGAAAAAGATAAAATCTTAATGTCTGATCTTGACATTAATAAAGAAGAGCTAAAGTCACTTAAAAAAAAGCTTGCCAAAATTGAACCTAGACCAGAAAAAGGGGTGGAAACGCTGTTTAGGTTACTATCAAAAAATCAATATACATTGAATGCTATGATCGATAGAAAATCCAATATTTTGATTTCTATCAATGCACTTATTTTATCAATTGTTTTAGGAACTGTTTTAGATCAACTAGATAAAGACCCGCATTTGATTTATCCTGCTATATTAATTTTAATGACCAATCTTATTTCTATAGGATATGCCGTAATTGCTACTCGACCTGAAAAAAAACATGGGAGTAGAAGTACAAATAATCTTATGTTTTATGGTAATTTTCACGATATGGAAGAGGAAGCTTATGTTAATCAGATTTCAGATTTAATGAATCAAGGAGATGAGTTGTATAAAACGATTGCAAAAGACACCTATTATTTAGGAAAAACAATTAACACAAAATTTAAACTCTTACGGTCATCATTTACTATTTTTCTCATAGGCATTATTTTATCTGTTTTGGCATTCTTGCTATGTCATTTACTTTTTGGAGGATATTTTGGATAATTAGTCACTCCTTAGATATGCTATAATTATTTGATATATTACATCATACCTTTTA
>CAYYSK010000195.1:0-7001 GCA_964474345.1 uncultured Flavobacteriaceae bacterium | reverse complement strand
TCATCTCAAGCGATTATAGTGTAATTGCTTTCTGAATTCTTTTGGAGAAATACCACTGTGTTTTTTAAAAACACGACTAAAGTATAATGGATCATTATATCCTATCTGGTATGCAATATCTTTAATTGGAAGATTGGTGAGAAATAATTTATTTTTTGCACTAGCAATTCTTTTTAAATTCAAAAGAGTAATAAAACTATGCTTAAAGTGTTTTTTGCACAATCTATTAAACGTAGTTTGAGACACTTTTAATTGTTCTATATAAAACTCTGGAGATGATTGGGATGTAAAATGATTGTTTAATAAAATTTCTATTTGATGATAAATCTTGCCTTTATTAATTTGTTCTTCTTCTTGTTGTTTTTCCCTTTTAATTCTAACCGCTTGAATCAATAGCATTTTTAAATGACTTGCAACCATATCTAGTTGACCTATACGTGTATGCTGTAATTCTTTTTGTATAGCAATGCAGAATTGTTTTAAATCATAAAACTCACTAATAGAGCATTTTACATTGGTATCATTAAAGAAATTGTTAAATAATAATCCTTGACATCCAATGTCTTTTGCATGGATGTCTATACAAAAGAAATCTGGGTGAAATTGTATTAATTCTCCTTCAAATTCTCCATATAAATCAATGGTTTGATACGGATAATAAAAAAAGACATTATTTTTGTTTATAACAATGTCATTACCATCTAATTTAATAGCTCCATTAGCTTTTGTAAAAAAGAAGATTCCATAAAAATTAGGTCGATCAAATAGGGATGAAACGATACGTTGTGATATAGATATCACAGTGAGTACCTTTTCTTTTTTCATATTTTGCAATACATATTCCATCCCTAAATACGAAACTACTTATTATTCTTTACATTTAAGATACCTTTTAAGGTTCTAATGATCTCCAATAGTTATTTGCTGCAGAAATCGTTTGAAAATTTAAAGCAATAACTTGTGAAGCAGCTGTAAGACCTGAAGCATCATTTGCATACACTGGGCGTAGTTTTTTAAGGACTTCCATATCTGGTTGTGTAGACTTCACTCCCATTCTAGATAATTTTATAGCTAATTCAAATCCTTCTTGTGGCGTTTTTGTAAGTAGGCTTTCTAGCCAAATTGTATTGTCCATAGTACTTGTTATTGATTATACACACAAAAGTACTTGTATTCATACTACTTTATAAGGAGCATAAGATCAATATATGGACAAAATAGTCATGTTGATAATGTATTAAAAGCGAGGATAGTTAGAAAAAGACGCTTCTATACTAATTTATAGGGCGTCTTTTTATTATTGTTTATACGCTTTCGCGAAAGCGTATATAGATTATTTATTCAATGCATCAAGTCTTTTTTGTGCTGTACTAGCCAAAGATCCTTGAGGATCAAGCGCTATCATTTTCTTATAATTCTCTTTGGCTTTATTCAATTGTTTTACTTGTTCCTGGGCACTTGCAAGGCTATATAATGCGTTTGTAGATTCTGGATATACTTCGGTAATAAGCCCTAAAACAAATAAACCTCCTTCTGTATTTCCATTAGAAAATAATTGATATCCTGCTTTACTAAACTCATCTTCAAAATTGTAGTATTTATATGCAGAATTCTGAGCAATCTTTGTTGCTTCACTTTTTACTTCTGCATATCTACCATCTAGAAACAACTGCCTAAGATGATCTAATGGATTTAAAATAAAGCCTGTGTCTGTATAATTTAAAGCGGCTTCCAAGACAGGGTCATGATTCTGTACATAATCATTTAAACTCATAGTAACGGCAATATTAGGGATAGTCCACTCTTTATTTTCCCATTGCGGCATATCTTGCCACCAAGCATGAGATAAGTATGTATGTATCCTTGAATTAGGTAATGTCACTCTTTTTGTATCCCCATAAAAGTTTTTATTTTCTGATGTAGGCTCACCAACAATAATTGCTTCTGTATAGTTTTCAATTTCATTAGTCAAATTCTGACAGGCAGAAAATGTATTACGCCCTATAATATAAAAAAAGGAACCTTTTTTATTGATTTCTGGGCGGGCCATAATTCCTTTTATAAAAGGTTTATTATTATAATTATTACCTCCCCCATTTAAACGAACATCATAGACTAACTTCTCAATATCATTGGCATCAATAAATTCAAATAAACGTTTGTAGAAATCTTTTAATGTTTCTTTTTTATCATCAAATACAGAACTTTGACGTACATACAGTGTTTTAGTATCTGATAAATATTCAAAAAAGTAACGTTTATCATTTAATTCCTTAATAAATAATGGAGTCTTATTTTGTTGCCTCACACTAACCCAATCTTCATTAGGAATTGTAAACCCATAGCCTCTAGACATATTTTTTAATGGAATAGATGAAAATGTATGTTTAAAAACCTTTCCATTCTTTTCTAATGTTAGGGATACAGTTTCAGAAAATTCAGGAATAACACCTTGTGCATGTAATATTGTAGGTACGGTAAGGAATCGAAGTCCATAGGCTTTAAAATACTGATCATTTTCTACAGGTACTACTGGACGTATCGCTTTTAATGCCTCTTCTAATGGTGTATTCTCTATTTTAAGAAGTTTTGCTCCCAACAAATTTTGATTCTCTTTTTGTACACCTTCTATAAAAATTCCATCTTCAAAATAATATAGATTAATAGGTAATACAGTATCTTTAGCAAGTGTGCCAAAAGGTATTTGTGTGTGTCCATACTCAAAAAGAGAAACCATACGAGTGAGTCCAACTTTAATTTCGTGTGATTGCAGAGTAGGTATTTGATCGTGTAATTTTTTTACTTCGAGATCCCAAGTAGATGGATCAATTTTTTTAAATAAAAATGAATAATCATCGTGTAGTCGTTGTTGTAAATAATTTAAATCTTCCTGCCATTGTTCACTTGTTAAAGTTTCTTGACTACATAGAATTCCTGTACTCAGAAAGAATACAATAGGTAAAAGTAATTGTTTGATAGTAATACATTTCATGATGTTTTTTGATTGATTGTTATTGAATAGGGTTCAAAGAACATATATTGTTACACTATTATCAATAACATAATACCGAGTTGTTAGAACTCTCGCCTGAATTGTTTTTTACGCTTTTCAATCTGAATTATTCATGAGAACTTCGTAATGAAGTGCAAAACTATAAAAAACGCAACGTATTGGTAGTGTATGCAGTAGTTTTGTAGTGTAATAGATTTTCTAATGTATAATTCGGGTTCAAGGAATATAATAGTGTAGAAATTTATACTGGACCTGCCGAAATACGAAAGCGTATTTTACAATAATTTATCATTTGTGTACGAGTATTGGTTTATTTTTGCAACGTGAAAAAGAGATCCCAATTTGAGTTTGTTACATTAATGGCTTCATTAATGTCTATTGCAGCATTAGCATTAGATGCATTACTTCCTGCATTAGATACTATAGGACTTACGATTGGAATAAAAGATAGTGTAGATAATCAATTACTTGTAGTTGCCATTTTTTTAGGATTAGGTGTCGGCCCTTTATTTTTTGGACCATTTTCTGATAGTATAGGTCGTAAACCTATTGTATATATGGGATTTGCTCTGTTTATAGGTGCGAGTTTTATTTGTATATATGCTCAAAACCTTGAAATGATGCTTATAGGTCGTGTTTTACAAGGTATTGGTCTAGCTGCTCCCAGGACAATTAGTATTGCTATTATACGAGATATGTATAGCGGTGATTATATGGCACGTATTATGTCATTTATAACCGTAGTATTTATACTTATTCCTGTGATTGCACCTGCCTTAGGTCGACTTATATTAATTCAATACAATTGGCAGGCTATATTCTATGTTCAAGTTCTATTTAGCATTATGGTATCTCTTTGGTTTTGGAAACGACAACCTGAAACACTTAAAGTAGAAAATAAAACTCCTTTTACTAAAGTCTCGTTTATAAACGGATTTAAGGAAGTGATTATGCAAAAAACTACTATGGCATATACCCTTATTTCAGGATGTATTGTAGGTTCTTTTTTAGTGTATTTAAGTGCTTCTCAACAAATTTTTGAATTACAATACGGATTAAAAGAACAGTTTCCCTATATCTTTGCAGCAACCGCTTTCTCTATTGGTTTTGCTATTTATCTCAATGGAACTTTAGTGCTTCGTTTTGGTATGAAACGTTTAGTCCACACTTTTCTATTTTGTTTTTTCTTTATTGCATTTACATACACCATACTATTTTCTTCTGGAGAGAACCCTCCTGTAAGTATTTTGATAGCTTTTTTCTGTTTACAATTTACTTCTATAGGTTTCTTATTTGGGAATATAAGAGCTCTAGCCATGGAGCCATTAGGTCATATTGCAGGTATGGCAGCAGCTATAACAGGATTTATATCAACAATGATGGCAGTACCTATAAGTATATACATAGGACGATCTGTTAAAACCTCTGCACTCCCACTCTTTGTTGGTTTTTCTATAGCCGGAATTATTTCAATCCTAATAATTACATTACTTTATATCGTTAACAAGAGAAAGAAAGTACTAGTATCATCATCATAAAATACTTCAGCAAACAGCTCCTCTATTTGATATTTTCACTATCGTATACCACTACTTTTGACCATAAGTGAGAAGACTCGGCTATAAACTCCTTATGCGCAGGTTCATCTTGGTATTGATCTTGTGTATTTTTATCTTTAAATGTCAATAATAAACTATATGTATATGTGTTATCTATAACATCTCTATTAGTTTTAGCTGGAACTCCTATATGTTTTGTAGTGATATAAGGTGATTGGTCTATGAATTTTGTAAGTGAAGCTTCAAAAGCTTTTCTATCTTCAGTATTGTCAGGATTATGTAACCAGAAATATACTGTATGAGCAAAATCACCTTGAATATTGATAGCTGTTCCTGATTTTTCTGAACAACTAGTTAATCCTACCAATGCAATAAAGAATAATGTAATTTTGAGTTTCATACGTTAGTTTTTAAATTTTAAGAGAACTAATGTAGTACATTTATGCATCGATTGCCATTAGCAGTACTATGAAACTATTTACTTTATACACATTTTTTTTATTGAGTTGTACCCTATTTGCTCAAGAACTCACTGTAGATGAAAAGAATACTCAAGTCACTTTCTTTTTTAAAGATCAAAAAGTTTCTGGAACAATGAGTGATTTTATATTTACAGGACATTTAAATCCAAAAATGATTGATACGTCTATCATTTCAGGATCTGTGCTCACAGAAAGTTTAGATACTGATAATTGGTTACGTAATCGTCACCTCCGAAGTAAAAAGTATTTTTCTTCTAAAGCACATCCTCGTCTTTATTTTAATAATGAAAACATTGAAGTTACTAGTGATGGTTTTCGCGTAAGCGGACAATTAAAAATAAAAGGAATAACCAATACCGTTATATGGAACTTTACAGATACTGATGAGACATTAATTGGTACAACTACTATTAACACTCAGGATTATGCAATTAGCGTTTACGATAAACGATCACGAAACGAAGTGACAATCACTATCACTATGCCATATAAATAAAATAAACGTTTTAGATAGCTTCAGTAATAGCACTTACAATACCCACATTTGCTTTTGTAGCATAAGCAACAATAGAAAGCTGATCATTATTTTTTACCCAACTTGGAATTTGTAATGTTATTTGTCCTTTAGAGCTATAACGATTTAAAGTTTGTTCAGCCACTACAATATGTGTGTTTTTTAATGTTCTATTTCTATTTTCGCCACGTTTTACTTGGGTTGTTTTTTCATTTATAGTAATTACAAAGGTAAGTTCATTTGCTATAGTTGTATCTGAGATTGTATAATCTACCGCTACTGTGGCATTTTGTTTTTGTATGCTAGTTACATCTATGGTAATAGGTAAAGCATACGAGTTTTTAGATTCTAATACTCGATAAATAGAAGATTTATCTGAACCTGTATAGTGTGTACGTCCATTGATTACTGCTTGAGGTGTATATACACTACGAGATTTAAATTTTTGTGCATATCCATATTGCTTTTGTGTAAATGCTTGAGTAGCAAATGGATCTTTCCACCCTATATAATCCCAATAATCTACGTGATATGAGAGTGTAATAACGTCATCGCCATAAGCATCTTTAATTTCTTTAAGGAGTGCATCGGCTGGAGGGCAACTACTACACCCTTGAGAAGTAAATAATTCTATGACAGTAGGTGTGTTTTGCGCAAATAAGCTGGTTTGAAGAAGGAGAATAAAAAATAATATAATTTTATGAGAGTAACGCATAGTAATTCTTTTTATAGAAATCAGTCTATAGATTAGAAAGAGCCTTACGTTATGTCATAAAAAAAACTCGGTAATACCGAGTTTTTAAGATAATTTGTTTAGGATATTAATAACTTAGAACTTACTAATTTTTCCATTTTTAGAGGGTTCTAAGGTACCGCTTGTTCGCGTTAAAGGGTTATTAGAATCAATAGAAGGAATCATTGCTCCACGTTGTTTATTTATAGCATTTCTCTGTTCTTGTGTAAAGAATGTATCCATATTTACATCCTTAATAGGGTTTGCTTTTAGTTCTTCTGAGAAAGTTCCAGCTCTTGTTTTTGCCGAATACACCAGAAGCTCTTTTAAAAAATCTTTTTGAATATCTGTAAATGACACTTCAGAAGTAATTAATTGTACTTTTTGTTGTACATTTTTTTCTATTTGTTCAATTGTAATAATTGTTTCAGAATTTTGTGCTTGAACAGCTACATAAGCTAAACAGCCTATTATTAGTAATATTACTTTTTTCATAATGTAGGTACTTATAATTTGGGTCTTGTAAAGATACTAAAATAATACCAATAATAGTTTTGAAGTGTTTTCAGGCTTTGCTTTCGCGAAAGCTCATAAAAAAAGGTCAGTAAATTTACTGACCTTTTTAAATATTTTAATACTAGTATTCTTAATCAAAATCTTGATCAGAAATACCTTCGTTTACTTTGATTTCTGTAACATT
>CAYYSK010000194.1:0-7086 GCA_964474345.1 uncultured Flavobacteriaceae bacterium | reverse complement strand
TTGACAACTCATTACCATAATATGAACGATTATTTGCTCTAATCAAATATTCTTCTGCCTCTGTTTTAATAGTTCCTCCTGTGGTTAAGATATTTGCTCTCGCTACAGCTTGTGACACTTCATTAAATGATAAATTATATGCTAATAAGCTATTTTCATTTACAGCAATTTCTATCTCTTCTGCAGGATACCCGGTAACATTAATTTGAGATATACCTTCTATTCCACGTAAGTCATTTTCAACTTGTCTTCCTATTTGCTTAAGTGTAGCTAACGGTATATCAGTACCGCTTATCGCAAATGATATGGTTTGACGTATTGCTTCTTGCTTAGCTACTACTAAAGGTTCCATACCTATAGGGAAAGAAGGGACTCGATCTACAGCATTCTTTACTTCCAAAAGCATAAAATCAATATCCTTCCCTTTTTCAATTTCTACATTGATGTTTCCGCTATTTTCTCGTGATGTAGATGTTACTCTTTCTACGCCATCTAAACCTTTAAGGTTGTCTTCTATTTTTAGGATTATTCCCTCTTCTACTTCTAAAGGTGAAGCTCCAGGATATGTGACATTAATATTAATATTCTTTGACCCTACTAGTGGGAAGAAAGAAGATTTTAGTGCTTTTGCTCCAACAATACCAAATACAATAAATGCAATTACTACAACATTTACTGCTACATGATACTTAATAAAATACGTAATAAGTTTGCGCATGATTATTGAGGTGTTTCACTAGATTCTACTGGTTGGGATTCTTTTTCCCTATTTCATTTTTCTCTTGATATATCCTAACTAACATTCCTGCATAAGCCCCTGGCACGGGCTTATCAACTATGACTGTTCCATCAGGAATTCCTTTTACTATCATTGACTTTTCAGAAAAATAAACAGGTTTTATATCTATCAAATCTAATATGGAATCTCTCACCACAAACAACTGATCATTAGATTGCAAGAGGGTTCTATTTAGGTTTACTGCATTTGTTTCCTCCTTAGCATTCAAGCTAGCTTCTAGATACATCCCTTCTCTCAAGTTTTTATCTTTAACCTCTATATATGCATTGATTGTTTGAGATGCTTGATCAATATTTCCATTAATACGAGCTACTTTTCCTTCATATGTTCTTTCGCCATCAATTGTAACCAAACCTACTTTTTTTCCTACCTGTAACAAATCTGCATATCTCTTACTAATTGCTACTTCAAGCTCATAAACTCCAGTATCAATAAATGATCCTAATTTTTGTCCTGGTCTTACTAATGTACCTTCTGTCACTAATGCCTCTGTTAGAATTCCAGTAAAAGGTGCTGTAATTCTATATTTATTTAATCGTTGTTCCAGATTCTTCACATTATAATAATTTGTAATAATGTTACGTCCAGTAATAAAATAATTTTCTTTATCAGAAGAAGCTTCAGGTAGAGCTGGCACTGTTTTATTAATATCAAAATTATTAAGATATGTCTGCCATTTCTGAAATGCTTCAGGGTAATCAAGTCTTAAATCTGGCATTATTGCCGTAATTTGATTATAAAGATTACTTTTCTGTGATTGAACTGTGGCATAATATTCTGCGCTATTTAATCGCAATAATGTTTGTCCTTTTGTATATACCTGACCGGGCTTAAATAATTTCCCTCCTTTTTGAAGCACTCCCTGTACTTCTGAAAAAAGTTCCAAACGTCTTTGTGCTACTAAGTTTCCATTTGCCTCTATTTTTATAGGAACTATACCATTTGTAATAGTGTCAACAAAAACAGTTTTGATAACTTTTTTAGGCTTAGGACGTTCTCTTTGATTACTCTCTACAATTTTTTGAGATGCAAAATAAGCTCCTACAATAAGGAGTATTCCCAATAAGGATAATATGGCTTTGCGCATTTGATTTGAGTTACATTGGAATTAGAAAGCAACATATTTTTCTAATTGTGCAAAGCTATAAACAGCAATATGGAGAAACGTTAAAAAACTCCTAAATTTAATTTACTGTTTATATTAGAGCTTCTATTTGCTCAGAAGTTGTTTCCCAGTCTTCCATAAGTTGATCAAGATCTTTCTTTTTATTTTGATAGTTATCAAAGAAATTAGGTTGCGCAACAGTAGCATCATAATTTATTTCCATCTCTACATCTATAGCTTTAATTTCTTTCTCAAGTTTATTGATTTGAGATTCTATCTTACTTAATTTATTATTAAGACCTTTTAACTTTTTTTGATCTTCATAAGATTGCTTATTGTCTTTCTTAGCTTCAACTTTTACAGGTTGATCATCTCTTTTTTCAATTTCGCGCAAGCTTTCTACTTCTCTACTTTCCAAATAATAATCTATATCTCCTAAATATTCTTTAATACGATAATCTTTAAACTCATATACTCTATCTGTAAGTCCTTGCAAGAAATCTCTATCATGTGATACTACGATAAGTGTTCCTTCAAAATTTCTTAACGCATCTTTAAGTACGTTTTTAGATTTAATATCTAAGTGATTTGTTGGTTCATCCATCACTAACACATTAAAAGGTTGTAACATCATCTTTGCAAGTGCTAATCGATTGCGTTCTCCTCCCGAAAGTACACGTACATATTTATCTACCTCTTCTCCTCTAAAAAGAAAAGACCCTAAAATATCACGAACTCTTGGTCTTGTTTTCTCATCGGCAGCATCAATCATGGTATCTTCTACTGTTTTACTCCCATCTAGATACTCAGCTTGATTTTGCGCAAAGTATCCTATTTGTACATTATGCCCTAATTTAAGATCCCCCTGATGTTTTAATTCTCCAACAATGATTTTTGCTAATGTTGATTTCCCTTGGCCATTCTGACCTACAAATGCTGTTTTTGTATTTCTTTCAACTAATAAATCTATTCCTTGAAGTACTTTCTTTTCTCCATAATTTTTTGCAATTGATTCTGCTTCTATTACTACTTTACCTGGTGTAAGTGATATTGGAAACTTAAGTGTCATCACACTATTATCATCTTCATCTACTTCAATGCGATCAATTCTATCAAGCTTTTTAATAAGTGATTGTGCCATAGTTGCCTTAGAGGCTTTGGCACGAAATTTTTCAATAAGTTTTTCTGTTTGTTCTATTTGTTTTTGTTGATTTTTCTGTGCCGCCAATTGTTGTTCTCTCAATTCTTGACGTAAAATCAAATAAGCACTATATGGTTTAGGGTAATCATATATACGACCTAATGAAATCTCGATTGTACGATTAGTTACATTATCTAGAAACATTTTATCATGAGATACAATCGCAATAGCCCCTGAATAGTTTTTTAAAAAAATTTCTAACCAGATAATAGATTCAATATCTAAATGATTTGTAGGCTCATCCAGCAAAAGAATATCATTGCTCTGCAATAATAATTTTGCAAGCTCTATACGCATACGCCAACCACCTGAAAAAGTATCAGTAAGTTTATTAAAATCTTCTCTTTTAAATCCTAGACCTTGGAGAATACGCTCTGTATCACCTTGATAGTTATAACCGCCGTGGATCTCGTATTGATGCTGAATCTCATTAAGATCTACCATCAATTGATTATAACTTTCACTTTCATAGTCAGTACGTTCAGAAAGTTGCGTATTAATTTCTTCTAATTGTTTTTCTAATTCTTTTATTTCTGAAAAAGCTTCATATGACTCTTCTAAAACAGTACGACCTTCTATAAAATCAATATCCTGCTTAAGAAATCCAATTTTGATTTCTTTTTCTATAGCTATAGATCCTGTATCATATTCTTGTTCTCCAGATATAATACGTAACATAGTAGATTTTCCTGCTCCATTTTTACCAACAAGCCCTACTCGATCTCCTGTATTAAGGCGATAGGTGATTTCTTCAAAAAGATATTCTCCTTGAAAGGATACTGAAAGATTATGGATATTGAGCATTTGTTAACGCAGTTTTGCTGCAAAGATGCTTAAATTTGCATTGTAAATCAACTTCCAAATGGCATTTTTAAAAGGAACAAAAATGAATAGTATTCTATTTGGCAAATGTCCTGTTTGTCATAACGAATCTATGTATAAAGAATCTAACCCTTACAAACTCTCTCAAACTCTAGAAATGCAAGAACGCTGCTCTCATTGTGACACAAAGTATAAAATTGAGCCTTCTTTTTTTTATGGAGCTATGTATGTAAGTTATCCTGTGGGTATTATTTTTGCTGGAGTTGCATTTGCTTTTACCTATTTTTTCTTAGAGGCTTCTCTTATTAATACTTTTTTAGCTATTGTAGGCACTATGGTTATTTTTCTTCCAATAATTATGAGGCTTTCGCGAAATATCTGGATTAATTTTTTTATGAAATACGATCGTAATAAAGATAATTTAATTGATGCTTAGACTTCTTTAAAAAATCTTTTAACATTAATTTCTTTAGGTAATGATTTATCATATTCTAGGAAATCAAAAAGATTTTGAGCCAGCATAGGTGCCATCATAATCCCTCGGGTACCCAATCCATTCAATATAGCTAGTTGTGAATGCTTAGGATGCACCCCTAACAATGCTCTACGATCACCAACTGTAGGGCGCATACCTACTTCTTGATCTACAATATCATAATCACAAGAAATAAGTCCTGATAATTTATTAATAAGTTCTTTTCTAGCTTCGATAGTAGGTTTTGTATCTTTATCAGCCCAATTATAAGTAGCGCCTACTTTGTACAAATCACCTCCTAAAGGAACGATAAAAAAAGAAGTTTTAACTACTGCTGTGAGTTGTAATTCAGGAGCTTTTATAATGATATATTCTCCTTTATTTCCTACGAGTGGGAGTTTTTTAAAGTATGGATTTTCTTTCATACCATATCCTTCGGCAAAAACAATCCTTTTTGCTTTCACTCCATTGTATATGACTTCTCCTTCTATAATTTCAATTTTTGAATACTCAAATATAGCTTTCGCGAAAGCGTTTTTAGCTTCAAGATATTCTTTATACGCTTTTTGTAATTCTTTAAGATCTATTCTACCTGTATGTAAGACTTCTCCATAATTATAAGGTGCTTTAACATACGTATTTGTATCTGGAATTAACTGAGGTGAAATAAAACGTTCTAGTTCAGGCTTATCCGATGCTGCAAACCAATTATTTTGATCTTCAATAGAGGAAAATATTTTTCTGACGGGTATTCTTTGTATATATTTTGTTTCTAGTTTTTCTTCTAATTTTTCAAAAAATGGTATTGCTAAGTCAAATTGTTCTGTAGCTTTCCACGGTAAGGTGTATCGTTTTAGGATTACTGGATTATACAACCCTGCTGCGACACGACTTGCACCACCTCCTCCTTTATCATAGACTACAAAAAGTTTATTCGCCTCTTCTAATTGCTCGCAAAACGCAATTCCAGCTAGTCCAAGTCCTACAATTATATAATCTACTTCTTGCATAGCGCAAAGATATACCAATATGATAGTCTCATAAAATTCATGAACGCATTTAAACCTAGATTTTGCGTTAGAAAATCTATTACAGCTTGAATGTACTGCAAAATATACTGTCAGACTACATTCAAGCTGTAACGATGCTACACTAAAACTTATACGATGTCATATTTTATATTCATCACAAAATTCTAATGCAAAATCTAGGCTAAAATAATTCCATAAAAAAAGCCATTTAGAATTATTTTCTAAATGGCTTTTAATTTCATTATAAAATTACGTTAGTAATTCCAAAGGTCTTGTTCAAGATTACGAATCGTTTCTTTAATACGAGTAGATTCTAATAATTGCATCATCGCATTATTATTAATGTAATTCTTAACTTCCCTGTCTCCTTGTACATTATCTTCTTTATAAACAATACCACTAAAACGTCTACTATTTAACAGATGATCAAAGGATATGGGCATGGATGTATTTTTCCTATTAAAAGCTTTCGCTTTATGCAATACTTCTCGTGCTCCTGGAAACCACACCCAGAATAACTCTAGTGGCTCTTGTCCAAACTCATCTTCCGATCCAATAAAGTTAATATCAGTAGAAACCGGAGCAATACCTAATAAACGATATTTTAATTCTCCCTGACGCTTATCAACATACCAATAGCCTCTCATGTGATATGCATTGATATCTTGAGCGGTTATTGTTTTTGTTTCAATATTATAATCAGAAATTGGAAGACCTTCGTTAAGTTCTCTAAATCCATCATCAGCTGTATCAGTTACTACTAAAGCAGCAGAGATATCGTCTAATGTAATTTTATTTGTAAAATATGAATCATCATAGATTGCATCTATAGTTCCATTCTTAATATTTTTTATTAAGACTTGGTATAAAGATCTTCTATCAGAACCTATATTAATCGTATCAATAGGATAATATAAAGGGAAATTTACCCTTTCGTCAAGATCGACTACTTCCCATGTATTTTTAGACCAAAGAACATCTCTTTTTTCTACATATCCATATGGAAGTGGTTCATCATTATCATTTGCAATTTGCTCTTCAGTAAGCTCAAACATTTCATCTGGCGTCTTTGCATTAAGGATATTTCCCTGTGCATACACCGATGATGTCATTATAAATGCAAACGCTATTAGAATTAGGTTCTTAAGATTCATAATTATTAATTATTAATTTGTTAATTCGATAATCACAGGAGAAACTTTTCTCAAATTATATGATGAGTTTCCTTGTATTTTAGCTTTTATATCAAATATTTGTACACTTGAACCTCTTTTTGCTTTCTTAAGGGCATTTTTAGCAGCAGTGTTTAATTTATTCCCTTGTACTAGTACAGTAGCAGATCCAGGTGCTTTAAACTTAAAGCTATTTACTTTAAGGTTTAGATCAAAATCAAAGTCTACTAGTTTTGCTCCTACTGGTGCTCCTCCAACTGCTTCTCTCGTCATTTTTAATGCTCCAGCATCATCATTACGCATTGTACCTGTAGGTCTTGGTATATCTTTAATACGGAATGTCGCTTTATCAGAAACTGATCCACCCCCATCAGGCAATGTAGCAGAAACATTAATAGTAACCGTTTTACCAGTACCTGGTGACATCATATACTTAGACCCTTTTACTGGTTTTAATCCTGCACCATTTGCTTTAACTTTA
>CAYYSK010000193.1:0-7093 GCA_964474345.1 uncultured Flavobacteriaceae bacterium | reverse complement strand
TTTATTGTCGTTTTGCACTTCATTACGAAGTTCTAATGCATAATTCGGGTTAAAAGCAGTAAGAATTCTCTGAAAAAGTAAAATCAGCTCATAACTTTCTAAAAATTAGTATTTTTAAAAATGCGCAATTTTGTATTCTTACTAATACTTTTATATAGTCTATGTACTTCTTGTAATAATCCTATGGATGATATCTTAGGGTCTACTCATTCTAGTATTCAAAAAGTAATTGATAGTATAGAAAAACACGAGGTGCAAATTATATACACTCAAATTGACACAACTGATAAAGGAGCTATACAGTTTAAAGATTTTTATTTTCAAGTAAAAAACAAAAACTATTTCTACCCTGCTAGCACTGTAAAATTACCTATTGTACTACTTGCTGCAGAATATTTAGAAAAAAACAAAAGAGTCCATCTAGACACTCCATATATTACAAGAAGAGACACCCTCTTACATAGTGTGTCAGATGACATACGGCAGATTTTTGCAGTAAGTGATAATGAAGCTTATAATAGATTATATGATTTATTAGGAAGAGACAATATAAATAATCGCATCGAAGAACTTGATCTTATCCCTACTCGTATTGCACATCGTTTATCTACTCCTAATGCAGATAATGCAGAAAGAGATATCATAAAATTTTTCCCTTCCTATGAAGGAAAAACGATTACATTAACTCCTCCACCAGATAAACCTATTCAGGAAATTTCGCTAAAAAAACAACAAAAAGGGAAAGGATATATAAAAGAACAAAATCGTATTAATGCTCCTTTTGATTTTTCTAAAAAAAACTATTTTCCATTAAAATCACAGCATGAATTAATGAAACGAATTTTCTTTGGAGATCAATTTTCAAAAAAGAAAAAATTACAAATATCAAATATAGATCTATATCGTATTCAAAAAGCGATGTCTACGCTTCCGCGAAACGCTAAATATGACCCTAAAACATATTACGATAGTTATGTAAAATTTTTCATGTATGGAGATTCTAAAGATCCAATCCCAGATCACATAAAAATCTATAATAAAGTAGGTTATGCTTATGGAACACTTACAGAGACAGCATACATTGTAGATACAAAAAATAATATTCAGTTTATACTTTCTGCAACCATACTCGTAAATGAAAACGATACATTTAATGATGATGTTTATGAATATGACACTATCGGAATTCCTTTTTTAGCACAACTAGGTCGTGAAGTTTATGATTTAGAAATAGCTCGTAGATAAATTACAATTCCTTTCTCCACTCTCTATCTTATTGATAAGGAAACATAGATCATATTCCACATTTTTTTGTTTCTTCGCAGTCTTAACATCAATACAATATGAGCAACCTAAGAGAGCTACAAAAAAGGAATACTGTATGTGAATTATGTGGACAAGATGAAGGTTTACAAGCCTATACTGTTATTCCTAAAGAAGAACAAATTCTTGTATGTTCTCAGTGTCATGGACAAATAGAAGATTCAGAAACAATAGATTCAAATCACTGGAGATGTCTTAATGATAGTATGTGGAGTGAAGTTAATGGTGTAAAAGTAGTTGCATGGCGTATGCTTCATAAGCTTAAAAAAGATGGATGGTCACAAGATCTACTCGATATGATGTATCTAGAAGAAGATGTCCAAAAATGGGCAGAAGCAACCGGAGATCATATTGAAGAAGATGAGAATACTATCATTCATAAAGATTCAAATGGAGTACGTCTTTCCCATGGAGATAGTGTTGTTCTTATAAAAGACCTTGATGTAAAAGGGGCCAACTTTACAGCAAAACGAGGTGCTTTTATGCGTAACATTTCATTGGTACATGATAATGCCGAACATATAGAAGGAAAAATCAACGGACAACAAGTAGTTATTGTTACTAAGTATGTAAAAAAGAGTTCTTAAATACTATAACAAAAGTCAAAATACACTATTCCTAGGTATACTATTTATATAAGTATGATTATTCTATACGCTTTCGCGAAAGCGTATAAAACATTCTTTAAAAACATATTTCATTTTCAAACAACTTCCTCAGCCTATTTATAAATAAAATACACGTATAAATACGGATAAAACATCGTATGTAAAATTGTAATTTCACCTCATAATCAAATTATTATGAGAGAAAACATTAATGGTTCAGAAATCCTACTAGAAATTTCTACTTTCTTAACTGGATTCGAAAAAGCAGATCTTTTAGGCACAGGAATGCTTACCCCATATTATAAGTACACTGTAAAACAATATGTAGATGCAGATGATACAAATACACTACAATCATTCTTAATAGAATCAAAAAAAATTGTAGAAGATTTTGCTCCAGATGAAGAAGCTGTCATTAGTGCTGTCAAATCACGTTTTTTACCCTATTCAAAATTCAATACTCTAGTTACACAAATAGTGACTATGTGGTATACAGGAGAGTGGAATGGTACTATCATCTCTATAGACGGGTATACCCAAGGTCAAGCTTATGTGCAAGGTCTCATTTGGGATGCTGCCGAAACGCACCCTCCAGGGGCAAAACAGCCTGGATATGGTTCTTGGGCAAAAGAACCTATTAACTCACAAGGAACCATAAAATAATTGATATGAAAGACAAAGAATACGATGTAGTCATCGTAGGGTCAGGAATTTCTGGGTCTATCATGGCAAAAACATTAACTCAAGCAGGTAAAAGTGTCCTTATATTAGAAGCAGGACTTACTGCTGGAGCAGCTATGAAAAGTAATAGTGCCTATTATAATTACATGACGTATATGGAAACGTTTTTTAATGCTTCTGCAAAAGTACCTAATTCTCCATATCCAAATTTAAAAGATGCTCCGTCTATAGACGTAATTAATATTGAGACAATTCCAAGTCCCACTGAGCCTAGTACAAAAGGAGATTATCTTGTACAGGCAGGACCACTCCCATTTGGAAGTGATAATTGGCGTGGCCCCGGAGGAACTACAATGCACTGGTTAGGGACCACTCCTCGGATGCTTCCTAATGATTTTCAAATGAAAACTAAATATGGTGTAGGTGTCGATTGGCCATTTAGTTACGATGACTTAAAACCATATTATGAAATGGCAGAACTAGAAATAGGTGTTTCTGGTAGTGTGAAAGAACAAAAGGGGCCTGGAGTTACAAAAAGTTATTATGGGAATTATGAATTTCCTATGGAGAAGATTCCTCAGAGTTACCTCGATCAAGTTTTTATCAAAGAGATGAAAAAAGGAGGCGATTCAGTAGTTAAATTAGATGGGGAAAAATATAAAATTGAATTTATAAGTACTCCCCAAGGTAGAAATTCTATTCCCTGTTCAGATTATCAATACCGAGATGTTGTCTGGGATAAGAGAAGAAAGAGATTAAGATTAGAAAAAAGCACACCTACCAACAGATACCAACAAGTTGGTGCTATTTGGAGCCCTAATGTAGGGTTACGTTGTGAAGGGAATGCAAGTTGTGTTCCTATTTGTCCTGTACAAGCAAAATACAATGCATTAAAAACATTGAGAAAAGCTGTTGGTGAGCACTTAGATATCAAAACACAAGCTGTTGCTTCACGTGTTCTTGTAGATAAAAAAGGAAAAAAAGTAATAGGTATAGAGTACAAAACTTTTGATACAGGTGATGATGTAATTTATAACACAAAAATAGCTAAAGGAAAAATTTATGTCCTTGGCGCAAGCGCCATTGAAAATGCAAAAATTTTATTGGCTTCAGGGATTGCAAATTCAAGTGATCAAGTAGGTCGTAATCTCATGGATCATTGGGTATTGCTTACTTGGGGATTGATGCCTAAAAAATCATACCCATATAGAGGGCCAGGGTCTACAACAAATATTCCAACCTTTAGAGATGGTGCATTTAGAAAAAATCATGCGGCATGGATTTCTCCAGTAGACAATTGGGGGTGGGCCTGGCCAGTATTTTCGCCTGGGTCTGACTTGAGTAACGCTTTATCTCAAAATATGCTTGGGAAAGAATTAAGAACTCATCTTAATGATGTTCTTACAAGACAAGTATTACTCCATTTTGAGTGTGAACAAATTCCAGATCCTGAAAATAGGGTTACCATAGACGAAGCATACAAAGATCCTATTGGCAATTATCGCCCTATTGTTCATTATCATACTAATGAATATA
Source organism: uncultured Flavobacteriaceae bacterium (assembly GCA_964474345.1). GTDB lineage: Bacteria > Bacteroidota > Bacteroidia > Flavobacteriales > Flavobacteriaceae > Dokdonia. Next base: position 2,945 of record CAYYSK010000193.1, on the reverse strand, counting down.
TGAATAAGTCTTTGGAGGCTGCTGTAAAAGTATCTGATCAAATTTTTAAAGAAGCAAACATAGAAAATCATACAAGTTATAGTCAAGAGCTCGATCCTGATTATGTAGAGTATAATGGAAAAGGATACAACTTTTGGGGAGCAGGTCACATTGTAGGTACTCATAGAATGGGAACAAAACCTGACAATTCTGTAGTCAACCCAAATCAGCGCACTTGGGATCATGAGAATCTATACCTCATAGGATGCGGTAACATGCCAACATTAGGCACTTCAAACCCTACACTTACAATGTCTGCATTGACATTTAAAGCTGCAGAAGCTATTCTTAAACACTTAGATAAAAAATAATAATGAGCAACTCATACAACAATAACAGTAATTCAAGGCGTCAAAAACTTAATAGCCGTCTTAAACGACAAGAGCAACCTAAATCCTCTACAACAGGATTACTTAGATCTTCTGAGGCTACAAAGAAAAAAAAGAGACCAACATTAAAAGCATTGAAAGCCAATTTACAAACGGCTATGCAATTAGAACACTCTACTATTCCGCCCTATTTATGTGCATTGTATTCTATAAAAGAAGGTAAAAATTTAATGGCCACAGAGATTATAAAAAGTGTTGTGATTGAAGAAATGTTACATATGGTTATGGTAGCCAACTTGATTAATTCTATAGGGGGAAAACCTGTCATTGGAGAAGTAAAGGGAGAACCTTTTATACCTTCTTATCCAACAAATTTGCCAGGAAATGTAGATCCTGATCTTATTGTTAATTTGACATCACTTACCAAAAAGCAGATACGTGTTTTTTGTAAAATAGAACACCCTGGGGATGAAGAACGAGAAGAGCGTGCTAAGTTAAGAGCTCTTAAAGGTGGTGAAACAGAATATCCATCTATAGGTGATTTTTATGCTGCACTTTTAGATGACATGGAAACACTTGAGAAAGAAGCAAATAAAAAAGGGAAAACCATTTTTACAGGAAAAACCCCACAAGTCACTCCAGAGCATTATTATGGAGCTGGAGGGAACATTATTCCTGTTCATAATATAGATGATGCGCGTGCTGTAATTGATGAGATTGTAGATCAAGGAGAAGGAACGCTAGGAACTATTTTTGCAGAACCTTATGAAGAAGGGAAAGAAGAGTACTTATGGTTTGGTGCAGATGTTGAAGAATATGCACATTACTTTAGATTTAAAGAAGTACAATTTAGTCGTTTTTACAAACCAACAGATTCTGCACATCGTGATAGTCCTAATCGCGGTCGACCAACTGGAGAAGAAATTGAAGTTAATTGGGATGAAGTGTATATGATCAATGATAATCCAAAAATGGAGGACTATCCAAAAGATTCTGAAACCTATCAGAAAATGTACGACTTTAATAAAACGTATTCGAATCTATTAGCTAACCTTAATGAAGGTTGTAATGGAAAACCAGAAGTATTACGAGAAGGGATCATGATCATGTTTGACATGAAATATAAAGCATTAGAGCTCATGAAAATCCCTGGTAAAAATGGACTTGCTGCTGGTCCAAGTTTTGAATATATAGACTAACTACATACAATATATAACCTGCCAGGTTTCTAGAAATCTGGCAGGCATTAATTAACTAAACTCAACCATAATTATATGATATCAGTTACCGCCATTTGGACAATTCTAAAAGGAAAAGAAAGCGAAGCAATCCCTGCTTTAAAAACGCTAGCAACTAAAGTAAAAGACTCAGAACCAGACACCATATTATATATACCACAATCTATAAATACTAGTGGATATAGTGATCCAACACCTAATTCTAATGACATTATTTTTGTAGAAATGTATAAAGATCAAGCAGCTTTTGATTATCACTTATACGGTCCTAATGGTCAAAAAGACCCAAGCGGCACTTTTGTCGATTTTGTAAAAGAATATGGTCATCTTTTTGAGTGGAATGATAATGCTAATATGCCTAAAATGACTGTTACTGCTTTAAAACCATTTACTGGTTTTGTAAGAGAAGGTATGGAGTTTTATTGTAAGTAAAAAACAATATAAAAAGTAAAAGCAATTAATTAAAATTTAAAAAAATAAAATAAGCTTCCAAATAATTCTCTTGGTTAATATCATAATACTTATTGCATTAAAAAAGTAATAATACTTTAATCCATATTATGTATTAAAACTTCGTTATGCATTTTATGAGTTTTAGTGTAGCACCGCTACAACTTGTCTCCATGAACATGGTGGAGTTAAACTTAAAAATGTAGTGTAACAGTGTATTTTGTAGTACGTTCAAGCTATAATAGATTTTATAATGCAGAATTTGGATTTGATATACTACCTGAATATCCGATTAAAATGTCTCTCTAGAATTAAGAAAATGTCCTTTAACATATTTTACGTAATTTTAAACAACCAAATTACAAATTATGAAGACACTAACTTATTTTTTAATTATTGTATTTACAATAGGATTATCATCTTGTACAGATAAAAAGAAAGAAGAAGCAGAAACCAAAGCTGCCGTAGAGAAAATCGAAGCTGTAGAAAATGAAATTGAAAACGTCTCTAAAGAAATTGAAACAAAATCAAAAGAATTAGACGAGTCTCTAAATGAATTAGATAATATATAAATAACTGTAAAAGGTTCACTTATACTTTTATCAATTTAAACTTAAAAACAAATTATGAAATTTATTAAAATATTATGTATCACGTTATTAGTATTGACATTTAATAATGGATACGCTATAGCTCAAGGAAAGTCTAAAGCCGCTAAAGAAAAAGTGAATCAGCTAAAGAAAAAGGGCAATGACAAAGTTGAAGAGGTAACACAAAACGGTAAAGATATAGTCGAAGATGCTAAACAAAAAGGTAAAGACAAAGCTAAAGAAGTAAAACAAAAAGGTAAAGACAAAGCCGAAGAAGTAAAGCAAAAAGGTAAGGACAA
>CAYYSK010000192.1:0-7120 GCA_964474345.1 uncultured Flavobacteriaceae bacterium | reverse complement strand
TAAAATCCAATGTCCATTAGGACGTACGGGTTCAAGTCCCGTCTCGAGTACAAAAGGCTTCTTGTTTACAAGGAGCCTTTTTTGTTTTTAGATTCCTTACACCGTAAATAACAATAAGCTAGCGTCAAAAAAACTTGTTTTGATGAGATAAAGCAAGCTTCAATCTTACTTTCTAAATCATAATATGTAATACATAATTATGTAAACATTATTCCTTTATTTTTTGCCCATAGAAAATCAAGTATTTCTACGCATATGATATTGTGAAACTTTTGTTAGGTTTGTAACATTCTGATAATGAATTATTAACCATCAATTCCGAAAATCAATGAACTCTAAATCTATTATTTTAAAAAGCCTATTACTTTTAGGAGTTATTTCACTTTTTTTAAGTGCATGTGATCAAAAAAAGAAAGAAAAAGCAATACCTGAGACAGAACTCAATACGTACAATGATCTGGCGCTAGCTACTAATGCGCCTACTTCTTGTAATTGTGAATCAAAATGGTTTCCTCATTCGCAAACCCCAAAACCAGAAGAAGGTAAAGGAAGTCCTTTTGATACAACAAGCACAACCAATTGTATGTTCCAACAATGGTCGTTCCAAAAGTTTTTATGGTTAACAAAACCTGAAGCAAATGGTAAACCACTATTCTTGAATTCTTTAAAACAAGTGACAAATCAGATGGAAACAGTACCTATCCCTTCAGGAGCTTCTGTAGCATTATCCAGTATTAATCAAGCCGGACTAGATGGTGTTTTACGCACAATTCCTGAGTATAGTGCAGATGGTACTACTTCTGATACAATCTATTATTCTATACATATTAATAAGACATTAGAAACAGCTATAACAAAGTATGTGGATAGTATAAAAAATGGTACTCTACCTAGAAACAATAATGCAACTTTTCCTATAGGTTCGCTAGAGACCAAAGTTTCTTGGGTGCCAACAACTGCCTTACCTATTCAACAAGCTAAAGTAAAAGACTACTATACTACGATTGCTGCCATTACTCAAAAAGATGGATCTGTAGTAAATAAGGAAGTAGCTTTATTGGGAATACATGTAGTTGGTGTTGTGATTAATCATCCAGAATTTATTTGGGCAACTTTTGAGCATAATTCTTTAGCACCAGTATTTGATATGGGTTCTAATACAGCAAGTTCAGATACCAACACGCTTATTTTTAAAAAAGGAAGTGTTTCTGGCGTTGATGGAATACGATGGAAGTCTGGAAAACCAGTAACGTCTAGCCAAGCTTTTGGACTATTTAAATATGGAGTGGCAGTCACTGGAAATGGCCCTAATGATTATGTGAAAACAAGCCAATCAGAACCTGATAACTTTAATAAGATAAAGGGACTTAATACATGTGTTTCTGCCCAATTAAAAATTGAAAAAGATGTTTGGCAAAATTATCAATACGATGGTGCTATTTGGTTAAATATGGATGGATTGACGCCAAAACAACAAGCAGATACCATTGTGGGATTGTATAGACATATTAAAGATGCAACACCAGGATCTATGGCAAGAGGTTCATTAGCTTCTGCAAATGTGACCATGGAAACCTTTACACAAACATATCAAACAACTCCAGATAAAATTGCAAATGCATCTTATTTGATCAATTGCTTTAGCTGTCACCGTGGAGCTCCAGATACAGATGGAGATGCTATACGATCTCCTTTGTATTTAAGTCACGTATTCAGTGGTAATGTCTCTCTCATTGTAGATGAGCAAACACCTCAAGAAATTGAGGCTAATAAACTTAAAGTTTTTATGAGACAATTAGAAAAAAGCGAAGAAAATAAAAAATAAAATTCATAACTCGAAGATCTCTGGATCAAGGTCCAGTTTCCTTGGTTGACTACGTAAAGACCTCACAGAAATGTGAGGTTTTTTTTGATGTAATAAAAAATATGATTTGTTCTTTTTTAAACCCGAATTATGCATTAGAATATCTATTACATCACAAAACCGCTGCAAGCACTATCACTACGCTGTATTTTTTACTTTAACCATAGCGATGCTATGCTAAAAGTAAGAAAACATTAGTGTTTATTGTCGTTTTGCACTTCATTACGAAGTTCTAATGCTTCGGGTTAAATCGTGTTAATACACGATTTCTTATATCCATGTAATTGTAAGAAAAATGATGTTTTTTGGTGACAAATGTATACCAGAAGTAATAAAAACATGTACAACTTTTACAGTAAAGAGTACACTTGCTAGAATCTTAAAGTAAGCGTCATGTGATAAAATAAGGGTTTTTGATACGAATGCCGTACCATGATTACGGTAAAACCGTATATATATTACGGATATAATAACTAGCTTTCTTATGCCTTAAGACCTCTAAAAAAAAATTCCCCTTAAGTGCAGATTTTTCTCACTAAAATAAATCATTATGGAACACTCATACGTTATTGTAGATAGTAATCCCGAAACTATTTATGCCATACAACTCGCAATGGAAAGTTTTAATAATTTTATATGTATTGGCATTGCTTCAAACGAGCAAGATGGACTAGATATTATATTAGAACGCACCCCTTCTTTGGTATTTTTAAACATAGAATTGGAACATACCAATTCTGGCATAACAGGGTATTACCTTATGGATGCATTACAGAAATTTATGGATGTTATTCCTGAGTTTATTGCATTAGCAAAAACAGCAAATCATGCCATAGAAGGCATACGTCATAATGTACTAGATTATATTATTACACCTATAGATAAAAATGTGCTGAGGCGTACGCTATTTCGTTTTAGAAAAATAGCATTCTCTTCAAGTGATGTAAATGATACACTTTGTTTAAAATCATATGGAGATTATAAATTTGTAAACACAAGTGAAGTATTATTTTTAAAAGCAGATAGTAATACGACAGATTTTGTACGTGTAAATGGGACAACGGTAAGTGCATTTAAAACATTAAAGTTTTTCCAAGAATCATTACCAGATCACTTTATAAGAGTACATAATAGTTATATAGTAAATAGTCATTATATCTCAAGAATCCATTTTGGAAAATCACAATGTACTATGGAGCATAGTGATATAGCAGTGCCTTTTTCAAAATCTTATAGAGAAAATGTAGAAATGATCAGAGATAATTTCTATAAAAGAAGCCTTGTTATTGCGTAGTCATAGCTATAATGCATGCTTATAAAATGAAATTATCTATCTGATTTTCTTATACATGGGAAGTATTGATATGATTTAAAAGGTAAATTAAAATTGAAATTTTGTAAGTTTTTTATTACAAAAAACGTAATTTTTCTAAAAATGGCCATGTACGCGTATACGATACCCATCTACAAGTATGTGTGGTATAAGTGCTAGATAGCCTGTAAATTAAGGATTATACATAGTCATTCTTATTATTTTTACACTGTTATAACAAAGCGCTTAGTTAGTTGAAGCTTCTTAATCATATTATATATAGACCGTGTATATAGGAAAACACGTATATAGGAAAGTATGTGTCTATATGATATAAAAATACCATTTCTAATTATTACTTAAAACTCTTACAACCTAGATAGCAGTTATAAGGCTGCTGATACTTGATTTTAATCACTAAAAACAAACCCACTGATGAAAAAATATATACATACACTCGCAATATTACTAGCTACCACATTAATTATCTCTTGTGAATCTGATCCAATTTTTGAAGATTTTGAAACTGCAGATTTTGAAACTATAGAAAAATTAGATTTTACTGATGTAGATGAAGATATTCCAAATCCTGATGGAAGAAAATCTGATGATGATGATGAGCCAAACCCTGACGGAAAGAGATCTGATGATGATGATGAACCAAATCCTGACGGAATAAAGTCAGATGATGATGATGAACCAAGTCCAGATGGTATAATTACTGACGGTGATTAATATTATATTTAGCAAATATTTAAGTAAAACTCTAATGTGTTATTCAATAACATATTAGGGTTTTATGTTTTTTAATTATTAGCTTTGTGATATTCTAGGCAACTTTAAAATTAACATTTAATATTCTTATGAAAGTATTAAAAGTAATAACATTCCTTATACTGATATTAAGTGTATTTGTTTCTTGTGAAGAAGGTATTTTCTCAAATAATAATTCTGAAACATTAAATCAAGTATTTCTAATTGATAAATATTTGAGTGAAATTAAAAATAGTAAGCAAAAAGAGTATAAAATTAGTTTTTTGGATAGTGCTGCTCAGGAAATTAGAAAATTAAAAAACATAAATGGTGATACTTTAAAACGTTCTAAACTTGGCAAAATAGCACTTGAATATGACAGATTAAGACTAAGGGATACTTTTTACTCTATGAATATGGAAATTAATAGATTAAGTGAACGTATGTCTGATTCTATTGGATTAGCCTCGTCAAATTATAATATAGGATTACATCATTTACGAGTGGATAAATTTGATAGTGCGTATTCTTATTTTTATAAATCTGAAAAGTTATATGATAATTTAAATGAAGCTAAAAGAGCAGGCACAACTGCACTTGCTATGGCAATTACTCAAAAAAACGTTAAAGATTATGTAGGATCTGAAGCAAGTTCTGTAAAAGCAATACGACTTTTTGAGTCAATAAATGCAAAGGCTCTTTTAAGTTCTTGTTATAATAATCTAGGAAGTATCTCAAGAAGATTAGGTAATTATGATGATGCGATTCGATATTATCAAAGGGCAATAGACTATAGAGAAGAAGTAGATGAAAAGGCTTTAGTCATTGCAGGGTATTTAAATAATATTGGCAATGTATATAGAGAAAAAGAAGAGTATACTAAAGCAATTTCTTATTTTAATAGAGGTTTAACTTATGATAGTATAGAATATAAACGTCCTAGTACTTATGCACGCTTGCTAGATAATATTGCATACACAAAATCTAAAGCTGGAATAATAGAAGATTTTCCAAAAGAATTTTTAAAACCTCTTAAAATACGAGATAGTCTTAATCAACATTTAGATGTTGTTACTAGTAATCTGCGTATTGCAGAGGTTTATGAAACTATAGGGAATAAAAAATTTTCAGAGTTATATGCTGAAGATGCTTATCGTATTGCAAAAGAAATACCATATAATGAAGGCGTATTAGAAGCGTTGGCTTTGTTTATGAAGGTAAAGAAACCTAGTGAAGGTGTTGCTTATGGAGAAGAATATATTAGAATCAGTGATAGTTTGCAAATGCAAGAGAGAACATTTCAAAATAAATTTGCGCGTATTAGCTTTGAAACAGATAAATTTAAAATAGAGAAAAATGAGGCCACAGAGAAGACAAGGCGTTTGACTACAATTTTTTCAATTAGCGCCATCTTGTTTTTGATGGGGTATATAGTATTACAACGTAGAAATAACAGAAAAGAACTAGAGTACCAAGAAGGCCAGCAACGTGCCAATGAAGAAATCTTTAACTTGATGCTCTCACAACAAAGTAAGCTTGAAGAAGGAAAACACCTTGCAAAGCAACGCATCTCACAAGAGTTACACGATGGTATTTTAAGTAGGTTGTTTGGATTGAGAATAAGTCTTGATAGTCTTAATACAAAGCATGGGAAAGAGGTAGAAAAACTACGCTCAAGCTATATAGATCAACTTAAGGATCTAGGAAAAGAAATACGAAGGATCTCTCATGATATTAATGATGAAGCCTTCTCTACAGATACGTTATATCCAGATGTACTCCAGAAATTATTAAATGATCAATTAGGAACTCAGGATGCACTCTACAAGTTTGTATATGATAAGGATATAGATTGGGATGTTATTTCCAATCCTAAAAAGGTACATATCTATCGTATCATCCAGGAATGCGTGATGAATATTAATAAGCATGCACATGCAGATCATATTACAGTTACCTTTAAAAAAATGAAGTCAGATATTCAACTTATCATTGAAGACGATGGGGTAGGGATGGATACCTCCAAAGCCAAAACAGGTATTGGGATGAAAAACATCAAATCTCGTGTAGCAGAAATTGCAGGTAGTTATAGCGTAGTCAGTAAAATTAACTTAGGAACTCAAATCCAAATTCTTTTTAATTAAAAATTTAGTATATTAGTAGGACTAAATACAATGTTAGCATACTACTTTCCCTAAGAAGTTTAAGATTAGCAACTTACGTACATTTAGTATCCCGTAAATAATCGTAAACATGAAAAAAAAACTTAAAGTCTTAATGGTGGATGATCATCCTATGATCCTAGAGGGCTATAAAAACACACTGTCAGATTTTTGTGAGGTTAATTATAAGGTAGAAATAGATACGGCTTCTAATTGTGATGAGGCTATACATCTTATAGACAAAACTCCAAAATCAAAATCGTATGACCTTGCACTTATTGATGTGCAATTACCTATTGCCACAAATGATGTAGGAATTACTTCTGGAGAAGGAATTGCACAGTATTTAAAAAAGAAGTTTAGCAGAGCAAAAGTAATTATTCTCACGATGCACAATGAGAGTACGAGAATACATAATATACTAGAAAAGGTAAATCCTCAAGGATTATTAATTAAAACAGATATCTCTTTTTCTGAATTAAATCATGCTTTTGAACAAGTATTAAGTCAGAAAATCTATTATAGTAGTACCGTAAATGATCACTTACGTAAGATGGTTACAAATGATGTGTCTGTAGATCAAATCAATCTACAGATCTTATATCATCTCTCAAGAGGTGTACGTACTAAAAACCTTACAAATCATATTAATCTCTCATTGAGTGCTATAGAAAAACGTAAAAACCAACTTAAAGAAAAATTACACGTAAAATCAGAAAGTGATGAGCGTTTGATAGAAGAAGCGCGTTTACGAGGTCTTATTTAGTCTATTTTCCTACATATATAAGTTGAATCTATATAGATTTGCTTTTGTGACATATAAAATTGATTTAAAGTCAATCACATACATACTATTTTCAAACCTCTCTTGTAGCTCTTGTAGAGGTTTTTTTAGTATATATAGACAATCCATATACTTATAAATTTACTACAAATAATTTTACATAGAATTGCTGGTGTATGATTTTAAACTCGAATTATGTATTAGAACTTCGTGATGAAGGTTGGATGTGCCATAAAATATAGCAT
>CAYYSK010000191.1:0-7125 GCA_964474345.1 uncultured Flavobacteriaceae bacterium | reverse complement strand
AGAATACATGGTTACGAATATCTAACACTTGAGATGTCGGATTTTTAAACGCTCCTGGAGCAGCTGCATAGCAGCCTAATATAGATACGGTAAGTGTACTGCTCATAGCATGAATTTTTTTCTATAGAATAAGAATGCGAAAATAAATATTACTCCGTACTTATAGGCTATACAATCTTAAAATTGCTCAAATTAAAATACAAAATGTAAAGATTACTATTCAATATGTAAAGTTTATTTGACATTATGAATAACATGTTATACATTTGGGTCATTCATTAATTAAAAATCAATCGTTATGAATATTTCTTATTTATTTCCAAATCGTTTTAAAAAAATAGGGTGGTTTCTTTTTATTCCTTCTGTTATCTTAGGTATTTATCTTTATCAAATCGGTATAGCACCTGATTTTTTTAACGTATCTGTTTTGTCTTTAATTCACGAGGCCTTTATCGATGTCAATGCAAAAACAGTTAATAATATCTTTTTTAAAGTTATTGAGAATAATGTTCTGGATGAGGTTTTATTAATTCTCGCTATCATAGGAGCTCTTTTTATAGCATTTTCAAAAGAAAAACAAGAAGATGAATTTATTAATAAGATTCGATTAAATTCTTTAGTATGGGCAACGTATGTTAACTATAGTATCCTTATAATTTCTACTATTTTTGTGTATCGAGCCACTTATTTTTGGGTCATGATCTTAAATATGCTTACTATATTAATCATATTTATTATACGTTTTAACTGGCAACTTATGAAACTTAAAAAAGAGGTGTCTCATGAAGAATAGTATCAAAGTAGAGCGCGCCAAGAAAAACTTAACACAAGCAGATCTCGCAAAACTCGTTAACGTAAGTAGACAGACAATTAATTCTATAGAACTAGGGAAATATGTCCCCTCAACGGTATTAGCGCTACGTCTTGCTCGTGTATTTGAAACAGACATTGAATCTATTTTTATTCTAGAGGAATCGGATTGGGAGTAAGTGGTATTTTATTCAATCAAGATTAATTAGATACTATCTTTTCTTTTTTTCATTACCAAAAAAAGAAACAAAAAAGTCTAGTCATACGAAATCTTGTTTAAATTTATTGTTTGTTTCCTAAATTTCAGAAATTCACTACGCTCAAACAGTTCGAAATTTTACGGAATCTTTATGTCAAATTTTACGACAACTTTTCGAAAGTCAGAAATTAATTACAAGGTTTAAGAGTTTTAATTAAAATCCAAGGTCACGCTCTATTTCTTCCATTTGGATAATATCTTCAGCTTCCTGTAATGTGGGTACCACAATCATTTCATCAGGGATCACATCATAATCAATACCAGTATTAACGATTACAAATGATTTTTTGTCTGCACGTTGATAATTGGATAGTTTGATAAAGGCAACGAGTTGTTCTAGGGTAAGATGTTCATACTTTAAGATATCGATCACAAGATTCAAATCTTCATATTTCTCTGGAACTATATGTTCTAGATAGGAAGCAAAATCGATCACATCTTCACGCTCATCAGCAAGAATCGTATAGGTATCTGTTGTTGTAATTTTCATTACTGTTTAATTTTTGAAGCTAATAGATACATCACTGCCATACGAACAGCTACCCCATTTTCTACTTGATTAAGGATAATCGCTTGTCCAGAATCTGCTACATCACTTGTAATCTCCACTCCTCTATTAATAGGTCCTGGGTGCATAATCACAATCTCTTTATCTAGTGAATTTAGTAATTCTTTATTAACCCCATATTGTTGAGTATATTCTCTCGTACTCGGAAAATAACTGATATCCATACGTTCATTTTGCACACGAAGCATATTGGCCACATCACACCATTCTAATGCTTTGCGTAAATCCAACTCTACCCCAACTCCAAGGCTTTCTATGTATTTTGGAATAAGGGTTTTAGGGCCACATACTTTTACATTGGCTCCTTGGTGCTTTAATGCATATATATTTGATAAAGCTACTCGGCTATGCAATATATCACCTACAATGACTACATTTTTACCAGTTACTTCACCTAGGCGTTCTCGTATAGAATAACTATCTAGTAATGCTTGTGTAGGGTGCTCATGTGCTCCATCACCTGCATTTACAATACTAGCATCAATATGCTTAGATAAAAATACACCTGCACCAGGATTGGGATGACGCATTACAACCATATCAACTTTCATCGACAAGATATTATTTACGGTATCTATCAGAGTCTCTCCTTTCTTAACAGACGAAGCTGCTGCCGAAAAGTTAATAACATCAGCACTGAGTCGTTTTTCTGCCAGTTCAAAAGAAAGTTTAGTACGTGTACTATTTTCAAAAAAGAGATTGGCAATCGTAATATCTCGTAATGAAGGTACTTTTTTAATGGGTCGATTAATAACTTCTTTAAAATGATCAGCGGTCTTGAAGATAAGATCAATATCTTCTTTTGTGATGTATTTTATTCCTAGTAAATGTTTTACACTTAATTCACTCATCGCTATTTATTAATCACATAAACGGTGTCTTCACCTTCATTTTCTACCCAGCTCACTTTTACTTTTTCTTCATTAATGGCATCTACTTGACGTCCTCTATAATCAGGTTGTATCGGTAAATGTCTGCTAAAACGTCTATCAATCAAACATAATAATTCTACTTCCTGTGGCCGTCCAAAACTCTGTATTGCTGTCAATGCAGCATTAATACTACGCCCTGTATACAGTACATCATCTATAAAAACAACTTTTTTATTTTCGACTACAAAGTCAATATTTGTTCTATTTGCTTCTAGTATTTTTTTGTTTCTACGAAAATCATCACGATAAAACGTAATATCCAGATATCCTAAAGAGATGTTTTCTATCCCATAGCTATCCGTTAATATTTTTTTGATACGCTCTGCCAAGAATATACCACGAGGTTGTATCCCTATAAGTACCGTTTCTGAAAAGTCTTCGTGATTTTCAATAAGTTGACAAGCCAATCTATTGAGGATGATGTGTACCTCGGTAGCATTAAGTAATACTTTTTGACTCATAGATGATTCCAAAACAATGTTCGGAAAGCAAAGATAGGGAGTTTTTTTCTTTTCGCTATCGCAAAAAGAAATTTGACAATATAGAACTAAAGTAAAAGTCTTGAGTCATCTCGACATAAGAAGAGATTACACAAGCAACTTACTCTATAACTTCAAAAATAATATTTACTCATCTATTCTTCCACTTCCCTCAAGCATCTACCTTGTTAACTCATTATATCTTTATATATGTATATGGTATAATTAAGTTTGATAGAAACAAACACATATTATTATGAAAACACAATCTATCTCAATCCATCAGAACGTTTTAAAAACAGTAGTATCATTCTGCTTGTTAATGGCTCTTGGTTTTTTTATCAATACAGTGCAGGCACAAACAACAGAACGTACAGTAACTGGCACAGTAACCTCTACAGATGGAGTAGTACCCTTGGCCACCGTTATCTTAAAAGGAACCTATATCGGTGTTTCTTGCGATCAAAACGGGAATTTTACATTTCCTCAAAAACTAAAGGAAAATGACGTATTAGTAATCACTTCTTTAGGTTATAAAGATCGAGAGATAAAAATCACAGGAAATACTACATTTATTGAACCTTTCTTAGATGATATTCAACTTGTTATTGTAGCAGCATTGAGAACAAAAGCTTCTAAAAAATCATCAAATATAAATTAAAGATTAAATAGTTTTTTTAATGAGATTTTATATTCTTTTAGTAGGCTTCATCTTTATAATGCCATTGCACGCGCAACAAAATGATTTTGATACTATCGATTTTACAAAAGCAGAGCGCATAGCAAATCAATATAAAGGTGAAGATCTTACAAATTTACCATTACTCGCATATAAATTAACTTCTCAACTTGATACAGACATAGAGCGTTTTAGAGCTATTTATTATTGGGTAAGTCATAATATTCGTGGAGAATATAACTTAATGTCAAAAAATGAACGTAAACGTTATAAATTAAAAGATGATCCAGAAGCTTTACGTCAATGGAATAATCAATTAAGAAAAGAAGTCTTTAAAAAATTACTTCGTGACAAAGAAACGCTTTGTACAGGATATGCATATATCATCACAACACTATCTAATTTTGCTGGTTTAGAAAGTGAAATTATTCACGGATATGATTTAACCAACGGCACAAAATCTGTAAAATTGAATATTCCCAATCATTCTTGGAATGCAATAAAACTTAAAGGAACATGGTATTTATGTGATGCTACTTGGTCAAGTGGCTTTACAGATATGTCTACCTTTTTATTTGAATTTGATTATGATGATTCTTATTTTTTGATGGAACCATCAAAGTTTGCAAAAAGTCATAAACCGATAGATGAAAAATGGACATTACAAAGTCAAAGTACAGATACTGACATAAATCACAATAAAAAAGATTGATTCATAAATAAAGTCACTATATCATACCTAATAATTAATACTTCACTTTTTCCTAAATTCGTAGGAAAGAATAACTCATGAATCAAAATTGGTGGAAAGAAGGAATTGTCATAAAAGGTTGTAACGGAAAGTTTATTTTTAAATTGTCAAAAAAATACATTTTAAAATAAACAACCACCTATTAATTATTTAAGAAAACATTTTAAAATATATGCATCAAACATGGTGGAAAGAAGGCATTGTCTATCAAATATATCCTAGAAGTTTTAACGATACCACTGGCAATGGTATTGGAGATCTACAAGGCATTATAGAAAAGCTAGATTATATTGCTAGTTTAGGAGTAGACATTATTTGGTTAAATCCTATTTATGATTCTCCTAATGATGACAATGGCTATGATATACGAGACTATTGTAACATTATGGCTGAGTTTGGCACCATGCAAGATTTTGATGAGTTATTAATTGGTATGAAGGCTCGTAATCTTCGCCTTGTGATGGACTTAGTGGTCAATCATTGTAGTGATGAACATAAATGGTTCCAACAATCAAGATCCTCACGCAACAATCCATATAGAGATTATTTTCACTGGTGGCCAGCTGAAAAAGGAGTTCCTCCAAAACGTTGGAGTTATTTTGATATCGATGAAAATGCTTGGAAATACGATGCACAAACTGATGCGTATTACTTACATTATTTTGCTTTAAAGCAACCAGATCTTAAATGGGAAAATCCAAAAGTACGTCAGGAAATTTATGATATGATGCATTTCTGGTTTCAGAAAGGAGTAGATGGTTTCCGTATGGATGTGATTCCGTTTATAAGTAAAGATACTACTTATCCTGAGATAGATGCAACAGCACCTCATGAGTTTATAGCTTATTATGCTAATGGTCCAAAAGTACACGAATACCTCAACGAACTAAATCGAGAAGTGATCTCCAAATACGATGCATTTACTGTAGGTGAAGGTCCTGGAATTCATATTGATCAGGCACTGGATTTTGTACATGAAGACCGTAAGGAGATGGATATGTTTTTCCACTTTGACTTAATGTCCTTAGATCGTAAACCTGGTGAAGTATTTACCATGCGAGCCGATGCTTGGAAATTATCAGAATTTAAAAAAGTATTTAGTGACTGGGATTCCGCTTTCGCGAAAGCGGGTTGGGGAAGTTTATTTTTGGCAAATCACGATTTTCCACGATCTGTGAGTCGTTGGGGAAATGACAGTCTTGAATATTGGAAAAATAGTGCTACTCTATTACACACTTTTTTGCTTACAATGCGTGGAACACCCTATTTTTATCAAGGTGATGAAATCGGAATGACTAATGTACGATTTACAAACATTGAAGATTATAGAGATATCAATACGATCAATCGTTATGAAAACATAAAAAATAGCAAAGGTGATTTAGATGCTTTTATGGAAAGTGAACAACATGCTGCTCGCGAAAACGCTCGTACACCCATGCATTGGGATACTACTCCAAATGCTGGATTTACTTCTGGCACGCCTTGGATACGATTAAATCCAAACTATAATGACAAGGTTTCTGTAGCTCATCAAGAGAAAGAAGAGTATTCTGTACTTTCTTATTTTAGAAAAATCACAGCAGTAAGAAAATCAAACCTTGCTTTGGTATATGGAGATTATGAATGTTTACATCCAGAACATGAACAGATATATGCCTATACTCGAACTTTAAAAACTGATCGTTTTTTAGTGTTGCTTAATTTTAGTAATGATACAGTAACATATGCACTACCTAATCATATTACGTACAATAGAAAAGTAAAAATAATTTCCAATGCGTTTATTCTAGATGATCAAACATATAAAGAATTTATGCTAGGTGCTTGGCAAGCTATAGTGTATCGATTGGAAGATTAATAAAAGCTTCTATTCTTTAATCACTTTAAACGTCTGTACATCTTCTCCCGATTGTATCTTGAGAAAATAGATTCCCTTTGTAAAAGATTGCAATGAAACAGATGCGTTTTCAGATATTTTTTGATCATGTACTAAGCGCTGTCCAGTTACACTATAGAGACTATAAGTGCTATTGGCTGGAATATTTGTTAAAGTAATAGCATCTGATGTTGGGTTTGGGAAAAGTTCTATATCCGCTTTCGCGAAAGCGGTATCAACAGACAATGTAGTATCTTCATAATACGCAAATCCATTTCCTGCATACCCTACATAAAGTACACCCGGAATAAATGGATTGCCTTCAAATACTTTAGCTCGATCATAGATTCCTAAAGGATACGTTCCTATTTGTTCCCAGGTATCTCCTTGATCTGTGCTTTTAAAGATTCCATAGACTCCATTTGCTTCTCCTTGAATAAAAACGGTAGGGTATGAAGCATTAGGTTCTGCAGCACCTACTGTAACATTCAATACTTTATCTGTATTAGAAAGTGTTGTCCATGTAGTTCCACCATCTGTAGAATGTTGTAATCCTTCTATTAAGTCAGTGCTTTGTTCTATTCCATTTGCAAAAAATAAATGACCTTCAAAGCCTGGTACACTTTCTAATTTTGCATTAAAAGCAAACGCGCTATTCAATCCTGTTTCTGTAGACCAATTTGCACCTCCATCTGTTGTTTTATGTATAAATCCATTCCCAAAATCATAGAGGTAAAATGTATTAGGAGCAACACGATCTGCTGTGAG
>CAYYSK010000190.1:0-7132 GCA_964474345.1 uncultured Flavobacteriaceae bacterium | reverse complement strand
GTAGAAGTTATTGATCAAAAAACGAATGTTCTTATTGTATCAGATATCATTCATCCAGATATTGGAATGCTTAAGAATAGTATAGAGAGTAATAGACTACGCACCGTTAGTTTTTCTAAACCAAGTGATGCGGTTGGAAAACTTAATGACTACCAATTAATTATTTTATATCAACCTACTGGAGCTTTTCAAACAATATATAAGGAATTAGAAAATCTTAGTAAAAATAGTATTACAATAACAGGACCTAAAACAAATTGGAATGTCCTTAATGAAATACAAGATGTCGTTTTTCATGAAGTTACAGCTCAAGAAGAGGAAGTTCAGGGTGTTTCTAATACTAATTTCTCAACATTTGTACTTGACGATATTGGTTTTTCTGATTTTCCTCCTTTAAAAACAAGTTTTGGAGATGTAACATTAAGAACTGAGGCAGATGTTGCATTATATCAAAAAATAGGAGCTATTACTACAGAAAATCCATTAGTAGCTACTACTGATCAAAATGGAAAAAGAAGTGTTTATATATTTGGAGAAGGTCTCTGGAGATGGAGAGCCCAGAGCTATGTAGATAGTCGTAGTTTTGAAGAGTATGATACGTTTATCGATAAACTTATTCAATATGCGGCATCTAATAAAAAGAAGAGTAGATTAAATCTAGAGTATGACTCCTTTTATTACGGTAATGGTTCTGTAAAATTATATGCACAGTATTTTGATAAAAACTATGTGTTTGATAATCGCGCAGCTTTGACCATAAAAGTGATCAATAAAGAAACAAAAGAAATCTATGACGCGCCGTTTTTATTACAACGAAATACATACGAAATAGATGTAAGTAATTTAATCCCTGGAGAATATTCATTTACCGTAACTGTAGAAGATCAAGGACTTGCTCGATCTGGAACATTTACGATAGTTCCTTTTGAAGTTGAACAACAATTTTTAAATGCAAATGTGACATCACTACATCAAGTGGCTACAAATACAAATGGAACTGTATATACAATTGATAAGATAGATCAACTTATTGATAATTTACTCACTAATAATAGCTATAGACCTATTCAAAAAAGCTCTGAAAATATCGTACCTTTAATAGATTGGAAATGGTTATTAGGCATACTTGCAAGCTTATTAGCTATTGAGTGGTTTATGCGAAAGTATAACGGTCTTACATAATTATAAATTTAAATAACCAAAAAAATAAATCATGGATAAATTACCAAAAGTGGGGCTACCCATAGTTATTATTTTAATCATTATTATTGTGGTTTTAGCAAAATCTGCTGTAACCATAGATGCGGGACATGCAGGTGTCCTCTATGAAACACTTGGAGATGGTGTAGATTCTAATAAAGAACCACTAGGTCCTGGTTTTCATTTAATTGCTCCTTGGAATAGAGTAATTGATTATGAAACACGTCAACAAGAAGTTCCAGAAGCAATGTCTGTGCTTTCTTCTAATGGTCTTGATATTAAATTAGATGCTTCTGTTTTATACGAACCAGATGTAAGTAATTTAGGTAAATTACATAATGAAAAAGGAGAAAATTATCTTAACCGTGTATTACAGCCTGCTATTAGAAGTGCTGCTCGTAGTGTAGTAGGGCGTTATACACCAGAACAATTGTACAGTAGTAAAAGAGATGCGATACAAGAAGAAATATTCCAAGAGACAGAGAAGATTGTAAAAGATCAATACATCAACTTAAAGAGTATTCTTATTCGTGATGTGACATTACCATCAACGATCAAGCAAGCCATTGAGCGTAAATTGAAACAAGAACAAGAATCATTGGAATATGAATTTAGGCTAGTTACAGCACAAAAAGAGGCTGAAAAAGTACGTATAGAAGCGCAAGGAAAAGCAGATGCAAATAGGATATTAAGTGCGTCACTTACTGATAAAATTTTACAGGATAAAGGGATAGAAGCTACTTTAAAGCTTTCAGAATCTCCAAACACTAAAGTTGTGGTGGTAGGATCTGGTGATAGTGGACTACCTCTTATTCTTGGAAATAATTAATAGTCTGCCACATTTACAAATAGATAGTATAAATCAAAAAGCCATCGCAGAAATGTGATGGCTTTTTGATTTGTGTACTTATAAAATGTAGTATCAAGTTATTGTAATTACTATTTTTTCTTGAGTTTTATTTTAAATACGCTTTCGCGAAAGCGTATAAGAGATAATATTACTTCAGTCCACGTCTATAAAGCCATAATTTGGCATAACGCATCCATATAGCATAGGAGTGAAGATAGCTTATTACTAAGCCCACAACACCGTCTCTAAAGCCCATTTGGACAACGTAGTGTTTAAAAAAGCCCCAAAAAGGTTTTATTACAAAATGGTATGCATTAAGTCTACCTGTTTTTTTATCATAATCTTTAGCCTGCCAAGCCGCATAACGATTGAGTTTTGTGATATGACTGTTCAGGGTGATATACGTATTATGATGGAAACGATTTTTTAAAAAGCCAACCTTACCATCTGCAATAATCTCGGCATGTACCATTTTATCTTCATAAGTACATTTACTCTTTTTAAATAAGCGAATTACTTTATCATTTTGCCACCCGCTGTAACGTACTCGTTTTCCCATAAAATGATTTGTACGATAAATCCAATAGGCTACGGTATCATCTGTAGGTGGGTTTTTAAGAATTGTTATGATTTCATCTCTTAACTCTGGTGTTACTCTCTCATCAGCATCAACAAGAAGAATCCATTCGTTTGTCGCCTGCGGGATGGCCCAGTTTTTTTGTGAAGCAGAATAATGATATTTACGACGTATAATTGTATCAGTATATTCCTTAGCAATGGCAATCGTATTATCAGTACTCATGGAATCAACAACCATAATCTCATCAGCAAAGGACACGGATTCGAGGACTTCACGAATGTTGTGTTCTTCATTACCCGTAGGGATTATAGCAGTTAGTTTTTCCATAAATTTAGTAGGATAGCAAAACTACTAACTTTTTTATAATTAAAAGTTTATTTTTGTACATATATGACTCAACCATGACTAAAAACCAACCAACTTTATCTGTAGTGATAAGTACATATAATGCTACAGAGTGGCTTAAGAAGACATTATGGGGCTATGCTGTTCAAACTACAACAGATTTTGAAATTGTAATTGCTGATGATGGTTCAGGCCCAGAAACTATTGAGATAATTGACGCTTTTAAAGAACATTTCCCAGTATCAATTATTCATGTATGGCAAGAAGACGATGGTTTTCAAAAATCTCGTATTCTTAATAAAGCGATTTTAGCTTGTACTTCTGATTATATTTTAATGAGTGATGGAGATTGCATCCCTAAGAGTGATTTTGTAGAGCAACATATTAAATATAGATCTCCTAATTATTTTCTATCTGGAGGGTATTTTAAATTGCCTTTAAGTATTTCAAAAATTATTACTAAAGAAGATATACAAGAACAAAAATGTTTTGATTTAGAGTGGCTTAAAAATAATGGCTTAAAAACCTCTTTTAAGAACAATAAAATCTCTGCAACTGATACATTAGCTAGCGTGCTAAATTTTATAACACCTACAAATGCTAGCTGGAACGGTCATAATTCTAGTGGTTGGAAAAAAGATATACTTAGTGTTAATGGTTTTGATGAACGCATGCAATATGGTGGTCAAGATAGAGAGCTTGGTGAAAGAATGATAAATATGGGAGTAAAATCTAAGCAAATACGTTATAGTGCATTATGTTTACACTTAGATCATCCAAGAAGCTATAAAACAAAAGAAACATTAGAGCGTAATGCAGCTATTAGAAAAAATACTCGTAAAAAAGGGTATGCATATACATATTATGGGATTAAAAAGGGAGACGATTTAGAATGAAAATATTAGTTACCGGAGCTGCTGGTTTTATTGGTTCTCATCTTTGTGAACGATTAATATCTCAAGGACATCAAGTAATAGGGATTGATAACTTTTCAACTTATTATGATCCTGCGTTAAAAAAAATTAATGCAGAAGACATAGAGAGTGCTGGAGTAGAACTGCTTACGGCTGATTTGCTAGATGACTTAACCCTAATACTTCCATCTGATATAGATTTTATATATCATTTTGCTGCGCAACCAGGTATTTCTGCAACAACACCATTTACAGAATATGAGCAAAATAATATTCAAGCTACTCATAATCTTTTACAATGGTCTATATATAGTAATACAAATACTCAGTTATTTGTAAACATTGCAACATCTTCTATTTATGGACTTCATGCTACATCTACAGAAGAAGAAGTTCCAATGCCTGTTTCTGACTATGGTGTAACCAAACTTGCTGCAGAACAATTAGTACTTGCTTCTCAACGCTCAGGGAAAATACAGGCCTGTTCTATACGTCTTTTTTCTGTATATGGTCCTAGAGAACGCCCGGAAAAGTTATATACAAAACTGATTAAATCTATTTATGAAGGGACTACTTTTCCTTTGTATGAAGGAAGTGAACATCATGAACGTAGTTTTACCTATGTGCAAGATATCGTAGATGGTTTAGAAAGAATAATACAAAATAAAAACTCTTGTAATGGAGAGGTTATTAATCTAGGGAATACAGATGTATATACAACTGGACAAGGAATAGCTCTCATTGAAAAAATAATTGGAAAAAAAGCCATTATTGATAAAGTAGATAAACGACCTGGAGATCAATTGAAAACTTCGGCTACTATAGACAAAGCTAAACGTTTGCTTAATTATAGACCTAATACAGATTTTGAAGAAGGATTAAAAGCTCAAGTGACTTGGTATCAAGAGAAATTTACTTAAAGTAAAGCTTTTATTATTTGATGTAATATATACATTGTTAGTATATTAAAAATATTATTATTTATGATATCTCTACTTAAAACTCATATTAAAAATAAAGATTTTGATAAGGTTATATTACTTATACAAAAGCATCCAGAGGTATTAAGTAGTAAAGATGAACAAGGAAGTTCTGGCTTTATGATCATTGCTTATAGCGGACAAGAAGAAGTTTTTAAGCTTGCAATAACTTTAAAAAAGAAGTTTACGTTTTATGAAGCGATTGTTTCAGGTCATATAGATCATGTTAAAGAGTTTCTCAATACACCTGGATTTAATACTATTAACACACATTCTTCAGACGGGTTTACTCCAGTATCACTAGCTAGTTTTTTTAATCAATATAAAATAGCTCTATTATTACTAGATTATGGCGCAAATCCTAATATAGCGGCAACAAATCCTTCAAAAGTAAATGCATTACATGCGGCAGTTGCAAAAGAAAACTATGAACTTTGTAAAATACTCCTTGAAAAAGGAACTATAGTAAACGCTACTCAAACACAGCAAGTTACTGCATTACACTCGGCTGTACATAGAGGTAATTTAAAATTAGTAAAACTTTTGATTACTTACGGAGCATCTATTACTGATACAATGGATAACGGCGATAGTGCATTATCTATAGCAAAAAAGGAGAAACATAAAACTATTTTAGAATACCTCTTAAGCATAAAAAATCACTAAGAGTGTATTATATCTATATTCTATCTAAAAAAAGATTTAATTTATCTTGAAATAACGTAGGCTGTAGTAAAGAATAATAATATTGTTGCCTTTTCTTAATGTCTTTTAAACTCTTTGTTTTGTACAAATTTGATTTGTAATCTTGCAAATGGACAACACAGTTTTGCTCATTTTCATACAGAGCCCACGCGGCTCTACGAATCCAAGGAGAAAATATAGCAAAAGTAGGAATATCAAGTGCTTTTGCCATATTGATAGCCCCACCTTCATTTCCTATTAAAGCATCACATTGCGTTGTTAATGCAATAAACTCTCGTAAGCTCTTACCATACACGTTTTTTAATATATGTTTTTGTGTTTTTTCTGAGCAAAAAGAAAATAATTTTTCTACTTGATCAATTTGTTTTGGGATATAATTAAATAGTAGCTGAGCACCTGTTTTTGATACAATACTATCTAATATATTTGCTAAATAGGGAAGTGGATAGGTTTTATTAAGAGCACTTCCCAAAATACCTATCATAAATAATTTTTGTTCTGAATCTCGCCTATAAGGATCTAGTAATTTTTTGGCAACAGTAATTTCTGTTTTTGTTACATATAACTTAGGCTTTAAAACTTTAGGAAATTCTTGATCAATGGCTTGCAGTAATTTCATCCTATTTTCTATAGCCAAGCCTGCTTCGGTATATGGAGTGTAATGATATGAGTATACATCTGTGTAAATAGGTTGTGTATACCATTTTTTGTACCCTATACGCTTTTTAGCTTTAGTGGCTTTGGAAATACGAGCACTCCCTACTTTTGAATAGACATCTATAACAGCATCATATTGTTGCTTAAACAAGGATGTACGTAATTCCTTTTGAGCTTTACTGTTTTTCTCCATAGCTGGAGTAAAAATGATTTTTTGATCTATATATGGATTATTCTCTAAGACGGGGAGTGTATGCTCATTAATAAGATAATGAATCTCTGTATTAGAATGCTTTTGTTTAATTGCTTCACAAAGAATAGACGATGTAAGAACATCGCCTATCATTTTGTGTTGAATAATCAATATTTTTTTCATTCTAAGCTATTGTTATACAGCTACATCGTACTCCCTTAAAGCATCATTTAATGATGTTTTCTTATTAGTGCTTTCTTTACGTTTTCCAATAATTAATGCGCAAGGCACATTATACTCTCCAGCAGCAAATCTCTTAGTATAACTTCCTGGAATAACAACTGAACGTGCAGGTACTTTTCCTTTCGTTTCTATAGGAGTATCTCCTGTAACATCAATTATCTTAGTACTCATTGTTAATACAACATTTGCTCCAAGTACGGCTTCTTTTTCTATATGTACTCCTTCTACAACAATACAACGACTACCAATAAAAGCGCCATCTTCTATAATTACAGGAGCAGCTTGTAATGGCTCTAATACACCGCCTATTCCTACACCACCACTTAAGTGTACATTTTTCCCTATTTGAGCACAACTTCCTACAGTAGCCCATGTGTCTACCATAGTCCCTTCATCTACATAGGCTCCTATATTTACATAACTAGGCATTAAGATAACACCACTAGAAATATAAGCTCCATGACG
>CAYYSK010000189.1:0-7140 GCA_964474345.1 uncultured Flavobacteriaceae bacterium | reverse complement strand
CTCTCTTGTAGAACGCGCCCAAGAACAATTTGATGAAGAAGAAGCACGTAAGCTTCAAAAGAAAATTGCAAAGAACCAATTTGGTTTTGATGATTTCTTGAAACAAATTCAGCAAGTTAAGAAGATGGGGAATATGAAAGACCTTATGGGGATGATTCCTGGAGCTGGAAAAATGCTTAAAGGAGTTGATATCGATGACGATGCTTTCAAACATATAGAAGCTATTATTCATTCTATGACACTGGAAGAACGTACAAACCCTTCAGTCATTAATGCTAGTAGAAAGAAACGTATAGGAAAAGGATCAGGAACCTCTGTACAACAAGTAAATCAATTACTCAAACAGTTTAACCAAATGAGTAAGATGATGAAAATGATGCAAGGAGGGGGAGGCCGTAAGATGATGCAAGCGATGAGCAGAATGCAGAAGTAATGAGTGGCACTAGTAAATTGCAAGATTCAATACTTTATTAAATATTTTAAAACACAAATTTCAAATCAACACTATGACTATTCTTGACGGTAAGAAAACTTCAAATGATATAAAAAACGAAATCAAACTTGAAGTTGATAAGATGAAAGAAAATGGAGAGAAAGTACCTCATCTAGCCGCTGTTATAGTAGGAAACGACGGAGCAAGCCTTACTTATGTAGGAAGCAAAGTGCGCGCTTGTGAGCGTATAGGCTTTGAATCTACACTCGTAAAAATGTCAAGCACTACAAGTGAAATTGAGTTGTTAGATAAAATTGAAGAACTTAACAATGATTCAGATATAGATGGGTTCATTGTACAATTACCTTTACCGCCACAAATAGATACACAAAAAGTATTGCTAGCTGTAGATCCAGATAAAGATGTAGATGGATTTCATCCTACCAATTTTGGGAAGATGGCATTAGATATGAGTACATTCATTCCTGCGACACCCTTTGGTATCTTAGAATTATTAGAACGTTATCAGGTAGAAACCAAAGGAAAACATACTGTAGTAATTGGTCGTAGTCATATTGTAGGTCGCCCTATGAGTATTTTAATGGGACGTAAAGGATTTCCTGGAAACTCTACAGTAACGCTTACACATAGTCATACTAAAAATATAACTCAAATCACATCGCAGGCAGATATTATTATTACCGCATTAGGAGTTCCAGGATTCTTAAAAGCAGAAATGGTAAAAGATGATGCAGTGATTATAGATGTAGGAATTACGCGAGTACCTGACGAAACCAGAGAACGTGGATATTATATTACAGGAGATGTTGATTACGATACTGTAAGTAAGAAAGCTTCATATATTACACCAGTACCTGGAGGAGTAGGCCCTATGACTATAGCCATGTTACTTAAAAATACATTGTTAGCTAGAGAACGTCATAGAGCGATGGATAAATAAGAAAATCAATTTCTAATAAAAAAGCTGCATATATGTTATGAGTCCATTGCTTCCATAGCAGCAAAGGCAGCTCCTATGAGTCCTGCATGATTCTTTGTTTGAGCCGCTACAAATGGAACTTTTGTAGTGAGTACGTGTTTAAACGCATCTATATGTTTACTAATACCTCCTCCTATAATATAGTAGTCAGGAGTACAAACAAGCTCTACTTGTTTTAGAAAGAAATCAAAACGTTCTGCCCATTCTTCATGAGGAATACCTTCTCTTTTTCTAGCAGAGTTTGAAGCATAAAATTCAATATGTTTTTTCTTGTATTGTATACGTCCTAATTCAAAATTGGGAATTAATTGCCCGTTATAAAAAAGACCACTTCCTATACCAGTTCCTACTGTAATGACAGCAACAAGGCCTTTCTTTCCTTTACCAGCACCAAAACGCATTTCGGCAAGGGCAGCAGCATCGGCATCATTTATAACAGTGCAGGGAAGTCCTGTTTTTTCTTTAAATAATTGATCAATTTGAACATTAAGCCAACTTTTATCCATATTTCCATATGCTCTAGCTTGACCATTTACAATGACAGTCGGAAAACCAACACCTATAGGACCTTTCCAATTGAAATGACCTATAAGTTCCTGTACACACTGAGCTACAGCTTCTGGTGTTGCAGGTTGTGGTGTAGGGATTCTAAAACGTTCCCCTAAGTAATCTTCTTTTTCTAAATCTACAGGAGCTCCTTTAATTCCTGATCCACCTATATCAATGCCTAAAATTTGCATAGAATCTTTTACTTTTTTTGAATCTGCCGAAGATAGCTATTTTTCAATTATATGAATAAAAATAGATATAGAGCTCCTTTATATCTACTATTTAGACAATTATATATGTCTACCTTTATATACGCTTTCGCGAAAGCGTTAAAAGAAATACCCTCATTATCTTATAAGCACACTATTATAAATCCAACCACTGTTTAAATGCAGCAGCCTTATTTTTTCCAATAACAATATCTATTTCTGAAGTTGGATTAACTTGTATTTTAAGTTTACTATTTCCAAATTTTGTAATTGTATCAATAGCCGAAATTGCAACAATAATTTGCCTATTAGCTCTAAAGAAAGATTTTTCATCCAGATATGAATAAATAAGATCCAAACTTTCACTAGTAGTAGATCGTTTTCCATCTTTGCGTACCACATAGGTAATTGTATTTTCTACATAGATATAAGAAATGTCTTCTGTAGCAACAGGAAGTAATTCATTGCGTACATACGTAAGAATACGTTGTTTTGTAGTAGTTTTAGGAATTTTTTCTTCTTCACTAGAAACAACCTCTATTTGTTCTTCTTCCTTTTTATGGACTTCTTCTCGTTCACGTTTAAAATCTGATAAGTTCTTCTGATAGTTTTCTAAAGAAGCATTTAATTTGGATAGATTAAGAACCCCATCTTCTAGTTTTGTGTTTTTTAGTTCAAGTCGTTTTTCATAATAACTACTTATAATACGTATAGTGGCTAGAAAAAAGATTAAAGTGACAAGTCCTATGATTAAGAAGATAATATATATCTTATTACGTAGATTTTTTTCTTGCTCAATAATTCTTTCTTTATTAATATGACTCGCTACAATCATATCAGAATTCTGAACAGGTGATAAATGAATGATTTCAGAAGTTATAGAATCTGTTTTTTTAAATATGATTTTATATAATTCTTCTCCATTAATTTCATCATCTCCAGCCATAAGTTCAGTAGCTTGAGGAGCGAGTTCATTTATTTTATTATAATCGGGATGACTTATAAACTTTCCTGACCAATCAAATACGGAATTATATACATTTTTTGTATTCGTATACTCTATACTCGTTTTAATAGTTTGGATGAGTTTTGTCTTTTCTTCTTCAGTAGTAAACTGTTCACTACTCATCGTAGCAATAATATGAGCTTCCTGTTTTGCAGCTTCTATATCATTAGCCAAGGAATTCTGTATACTTAAACGTGTAAAAAACGGCGCCGCTATAAGGGTCATTACGATATACAACGCAGAAAGCGCTATTGCTGTATATAAATAATAAGAATAATACTTCATTACAAATGTTTAAATTAACTACGGCTAAAATAAGACATTGCTCTAGATGAAGCTATATTTTTGATGTTTTTGAGATTCATTTTTAATCGTGAAATTTCCGTTTTAGCAATTTTGTGATCATAAGATACCTTAATACTAGATTAGTAAAGCTACATTTGTACTTGAAAATATGCCTTAAATGACATTTTTAAAAATAATTTTAAACAAAAGAAGAACCCTTCTGTAATATAATAGTATCGTCTAAAAGATGAAATCAATAATTAAAAATAATATATTAATAGTTATAAGCGTTGCTTGTATTATGACTGTATATTATATTTTTAATAATAGAGATGTAGATATTAGAAAGGCAAAAACAGAGATTAGTCTTACTGCTGGCGAATTACTTAAAGCACTTAATGGTGATGATGAAGGTCGTTTTGAGCAATATATAGAAAAGGCAATGGAGATAGATGGTACAATATATCAAGTGACTTACAAAGCCGGAAAATATTCTTTATTATTAAGAGCTGATAAAATTGAAGCTCTTGTGTTATGTGAAATGCAAAAAGATCAAGCACCTTTGATAGAATTATTAAAGGTTGGAGATGAAGTAAAAGTTAAAGGAATACTTAAAGGATTTTTAATGGATGCAATTTTATTAAATTGCATCGTTTTAGAAGAAGTAAATGAATAAACTACTACTATTATTAATTACGGTATACAGCATTGGTGTTGTGCAAGCTCAAGATCAATATATAGACAGACAAGGAGAAGTTACTTTTTTCTCATATACATCTGTAGAAAATATCAAAGCTACAAATAATCAGGTATCAACGATTCTCGTTCCTTCTACAAGTGAAATTGCTGTACAAATATTAATGAGAACATTTGTATTTGAAAAATCATTAATGTACGAGCACTTTAATGAAAGCTATATAGAGTCAGATTTATATCCTAAAGCTATATTTGAAGGCAGTATAATAGACTTTGACCCTAAATTGGAAGGAGAACAAACTAGAATTATAAAAGGTGATTTTACATTAAGAGATATTACAAAACCTATAGAAATAAAAGTTACGATTGTAAAATCTAACATGAATTATAAAATCAACGGAATGTTAAATGTCTTAATTAAAGATTATGATATTAAAGTTCCTCCAATACTTTCACCTAATATTGCAAAGAATATTCAAATCTCTTTCAAATTTCAATACGTGCCACATGAAAATCAAAAATAAATTCTTTTTTACCATTTTGTTTTTGAGCATGATTCAAGTGATACATGCGCAAGATCTTTTAAAAGCTTTAGAAAATGCTACAGTTGAAGAACAACAACACACAATAGCTACATTTAAGGGAACCACAATATCTATAGGACATTCTGTAGAAACTCGTAAAAAAGGAGCATTAGAAATATCTACAATCAATCGATTTTGGAATACAAGAGCAGAACAAAGCCAATCTTTTGCTGCCGATAAATGGAATAGTAGAGCAGGAGTAGATTATGCTATTTCTGATCGTTTTACTGTAGGAGCAGCTTATGGAAGCGGATACAGATCTATTGATATATTTGGAAAGTATCGTCTTTTTTATCAAAGAGATTCTGGAAAAAAATTCCCTTTTAGTATTACACTCTTTCAAGGAGGTGTTTATAGAGGGAAATCTTCATTTAAAGGATTTGTAGATGAAGTACCTGCTAGTAATAAGTTTGCTACAACAACGCAACTTCTTATTGCAAGAAAAATATCAAGAAACTTTTCATTACAAGTATCTCCGTCATATATATATAGAGCAGAAGATGAGTTGGCTGAAGATAACACTCCTCATCATTTTGCTGTAGGATTTGGAGGAAGATATAAAGTTAGTAATCACGTATCTATTGTTTCAGAGTATTATTATGTAGCAAATCCAGTAAACTTTATAGATACCTTTGGAGCATTTTCATTAGGAGCAAATTGGGAAGTGTCTGATTTATTATTACAATTTAAACTTACAAATGCTAGAAATGTAGTAGAAGATAAATTCATCATTAAAACAGAAAATAATTTCAATTTCCGTGATGGTAACTTACATTTTGGCTTTCAGGCAACTTATTTTATTCAATTGTAAAAAATAAACTACCATACTATTTTAATAAAAAAGGAGCATTGTTATACATAGCAATGCTCTTTTTTATGGAATATAACTTATAATATTATCGTCAATATCCGATAGATTCATAATCAATTGTATTCTTCAATCATTTCAACGAGGTATTTTCCTTTTTAAGAATATTTTCCTGTTTTCGCTTTCGCGAAAGCAAAAACAAGTATGATTTATATGTTCTTTTTATCAGTTCATTAATTCCCCTTTTTTTATAACGAGCACGGCGTTTCTTCTTATTGATCCTATGGTATAGCCTGTAATCCTAGATATAACAGGGCTTAAGGAGATTCCTTTTTAAAGGTGTTTTTTCCACTTTACCCATGTTTACTTGTAATTAGGTGTGTTCTGATAGTTTATTTGCATCAGAATTACGAAACAAGAAAATAATGGAATTTAAAATTTATAGTGTTTGCGTTAGTTAAGTTGCTTTGTTTGAAACTGCCTAATGATTACTATAATCTTAGGCAGTTTATTAAACTACTTCTTAAATAATTTAAAATACATATAAAACGATTACACATATTATTAAACATTAAACTTCAAAATTATTTATTATTAAATTAAAAAATTACTGTCATGAAAAAAAGATTATTTAACATGAGTTTATGGCTTATTATGCTAGTATTTGGCATAAAAGCTAACGCTCAAGCTGATCCAGTGTTTACTAGCTTGGATCCTAGCTCACAAATGGTAACGATCACCAATGCTGGTGATGCTGCTGTTGATATTGGAAGTTATTGGCTATGTACTGATGGATTCAGATATGATTCAGTAGGGTCATTAACTACCGATAGTACCATGTTAGGAGTGGGTGCTTCTATTACTTTAGATTGGAATGATATTCCAACTGGAGGAAGTGGTGTTTTAATGTTATTTACAAATACTAGCTTTGGCTCTAGCAATCCAGATATTGTAAGAGATTATGTGCGTTGGGGAACTACAAGTAACTTTAGAATTGCTCAAGGAGTAAATTCAGGAAGATGGAGTCGTACTACGGCTTCAGTTTCATTTACGTGTCCTCCATCAGCTACTTCAGGAATTATAACAACTGGAGGAACTAGAGGAGGAAGTCCAGGTGCATGGGGAGATGCAGATGCAGGTGTAATAAGCCTTGATGCAGCTGCTACTAATGTTCTTAATACAAACGGAACTACCCGAGTTGATGGAGAAGCTGAAGTAAGTATATGTGTAGATGGTCGTCCAGACCCTGTAGTCGTAAATCACGTAACAGATGCTACACGTTCTTACTTATATGTAATTACAGATAATAGCCCTGCAGAAACAATTCTTAATATTGTTGCTACAAATGAAATCAGTCTTGATGGTGCTGGACCAGGTACTTGTCTTATTTGGGGTTGGAGTTATTCTGGCCTTGGAGGTCAAGCAGGAGCTTTAGCTACTTTTGGTGGTGGACCATTACAAGCATTAAGAGATGCAGATTGTTCAGATATATCACAAGAATCTATTACAGTTGTAAGAGAAGCTGCTGATGGTGGAACTGTATCAATTGATTTAGATGCAACAGGAAATC
>CAYYSK010000188.1:0-7149 GCA_964474345.1 uncultured Flavobacteriaceae bacterium | reverse complement strand
GATAGAGGAGAAGGAATACCTTGGAAAGGAAATTACTCTTCTTGGTTAGATCAAAAATCTAAACGTATGGCACAAGAAAGTAAAACCGCATCTAAGCGTCAAAAAACATTAGAACGTGAGCTTGATTGGGTTCGTCAAGGAGCAAAAGGTCGTCAAACAAAGCAAAAAGCACGTTTGAAGAACTATGACAAGCTAATGAGTCAAGATCAAAAGCAAGTAGATGAAAAACTTGAGATTTATATTCCTAATGGACCTCGTTTAGGTACCAATGTAATTGAAGCAAGCGGTGTAAGTAAAGCCTTTGGAGATAAACTGCTTTATGAGGATTTAAATTTTAATCTTCCACAAGCAGGTATTGTTGGCATTATTGGACCCAATGGAGCTGGTAAGACTACCATATTCAAAATGATTATGGGAGAAGAATCAGCTGATAAAGGAAACTTCACAGTAGGGGATACTGCAAAGATTGCGTATGTTGACCAAAGCCACTCAAACATTGATCCAAATAAAACTATCTGGCAAAATTTTTCAGATGAGCAAGACTTAGTATTAATGGGAGGACGAGAGGTAAATTCTAGAGCATATTTAAGTCGTTTTAATTTTAGCGGAAGTGAACAAAATAAAAAAGTGGAAACCCTTTCTGGCGGTGAACGCAATCGTTTACACCTTGCTATGACGCTTAGAGAAGAAGGTAATGTATTACTTTTAGATGAGCCTACTAATGATCTTGATGTCAATACATTAAGAGCTCTTGAAGAAGGGCTTGAGAATTTTGCAGGATGTGCTGTAGTGATTAGTCACGACCGCTGGTTCTTGGATCGTATTTGTACACATATTCTTGCTTTTGAAGGAGATAGTCAGGTCTATTTTTTTGAAGGAAGTTTTTCTGATTATGAAGAGAATAAGAAAAAACGTCTTGGTGGAGATTTAATGCCTAAACGAATTAAGTATAAGAAACTAGTTCGATAAATCTCTAATAATATTTTTACAAAAAAGGCTCAAGGTTTTAATTTCTTGAGCCTTTTAATCTCTCTTTTTCATTTTTAATTCATAATAAGCTTTTTGCTTATTGTTTTTTCTTCATTCTTAATTTGCATTAAATAAATTCCAGAAGCCAAATTATCTCTAGTATATACAGTATTTTGGGTAGTTTCTAAATTTCCATTAAAAAGTGTTTTCACTTTTTGACCTGTAATATCATATATCGTAATTAACCCAGTTCCATTAAGTGTATGTTGTATCGTAAATTGATCAGTAATAGGATTAGGAAAAACACGAGTATTGGCAGTATCTTCTTGAATCTCTTCTATACTTAACACAAGATTACTTAAATCTATTTGATGAATAGATCTCCCAAAAGTTCCTGCATATAAGGTTTGAGTTGGTTCATGATATTTTAAATCTCTTATAATAGTAGGAGGGAGGTCATTTCCTAAAATATCCCAAGCTGCGCCATCATCTTCTGAGTACCAAACATTCATATCTGTAGCAAGTACCAATAACTCGCCTCCTTGATTAGGAATAATGATAATATCGTTAGTAGGAATATTAGGTAAGTTTGAAGATATGTCATTCCAAGTTTGTCCTCCATCTATTGTTTTAAATATATGTGGTGTATAGTCAAGATTGCTAAATCCAGATAAAGATACATATACCGTTTGATCATCGTTAGGACTTATTGCTAAAGAAGTAATATATCTATCAGGAAGGTCATTACTTATATTTTCCCAAGTAATACCTCCATCAAAAGTAACATGAACATTTCCATCATCACTTCCAGTATATATAGTATTTAAATTAGAATAAGATGCAGCAATGGCTGTTAGTGTCCCAAAACTTAAAGAACCACTAGGATGTTGGCCATCTGTAAGATCATCACTTATAGCTGTCCAATTAACTGCTCTATTTGTAGATGCATACAATCTATTACTTCCATAATAAACTACTTCTGGGTTAAATGGTGATAAAATTACGGGAGTGTTCCAATTGTTCCTGTCATTTGGATTAATTCCATTTAAAGCAGATGAAAAGTTAAAACCTCCATCTGTAGAACGTGCTAAATTTCCAAATTGAGATTCTGCATATACAAAGCTATTATCTGTTGGATCTACATTTACATGAAAGCCATCACCTCCCCATACAGAAAACCAATTATCAGTACTTGCCGTTTTACGAATGGTATTATTGTCTTGGGTACCTCCAAATACATTGACTGGCTCCATAAAATCAACTTCAATATTATAAAACTGTGTAATAGGAAGATTGACAAATTTTGTCCAAGTAGCCCCTCTATTTTCAGAGATATAAGCACCACCATCATTACCAGCTAGTATAAAGTCTGAATCTGTTCGTGAGAAATCCATAGCATGGTGATCTACATGCATACCAGTTACAGGTTGCCAATTGGCACCTCCGTTTTGAGTTCTAAATAATTGTTGCCCTAGTATAAACAAATCATCTTCATCTTCTGGATGCACTCTAATATTTCCAAAATACCAACCAAAAGAAGAATCAACTCCATTAACAGAGCTATTTGAAATCAATGTCCAAGTATCTCCACTATCTGTAGACTTGTATACACCGTTAAATATATTTGTAATTTCGTTTGTGGTATACCTTGCATATACTGTATTTGGATTTGATTCAGAAATTGCAAGTCCTATTCGACCAGTTTGATCATCAGAGATTGGTAATCCGTTAGTTAATATTTCCCAGGTATCTCCACCATCTACAGAACGATGTACTGCAGAAGTTATACCGCCATAATCTCTTTGATATGGCTTACGAGTACGTTCCCACATGGCTGCAAAAAGAGTGTCTGTATGAATAGGATTCATAACAATATCTATAGCAGCAGTAGAATCAGTTACAAATAGCACACGTTCCCAATCATCTCCTCCGCTAGTTGTTCTATAAATTCCGCGTTCCTCATTCTTACCATATAAGATACCAGTTGCAGCTGCAAAAACACGGTCTTGATTTTGCGGATCTACTATAATTCTTCCTATATGATTACTGTCTTCAAGACCTGAAGAAGTCCATGTATCTCCACCATCATCAGATTTATAGATTCCATTTCCTAGAAAAGCACCTGAAGTAGCACTGCCATTTGCTTCTCCTGTACCTACATAGATACGTTGCGCATTAGAAGGAGCAATAGCTATATTCCCTATAGAAGGTACTGCAATATCATCAAATATAGGTTCCCAATTTTGCCCTTTGTCATAGGTTCTAAAAATACCTCCCACAGCTGTTGTTACATATAAGTGATCATTATTTTCTGGAGAAATTGCAGCATCCGTAATACGTCCACCAGTATTTAAAGGCCCTAAGAATTCCCAATAATTTTCTTGAGACGCTCGCGTATTCATAATATTTTTAAACTGCGTACGCGCTTCACTTATAGCACGTTTATTTATGATATTATCAGGATAAGCTCGCTGATTATACATCCACTCATTAGGATATGTTGGTCGTGTAGAATCTTGAATTACATCTTTCTTAATAGTATTACTATATATACCTAAAATGGTAATAACTATGGCACTAAAAATTAATAGTACCTTTTTTTTAATGTTATTCATAATCGACATCTTTATTTTATGAGTAAGAATTCTCTACAAATAAAACAATTTAAGTTCGTAAATTCCTACTATTACTAGTATTAAGACATTAAATTATTTTAAAAGATTGCTCATCTATCTATAAATAGTTTTATTTGAAGACACTAATGATATTAAAATGACATATAATCATATAAAAAGTATCGCATTTGATGCTGATGATACACTTTGGGTAAATGAAACTTTTTTTAGAGATGCAGAAGATGAATTTTGTGAATTGTTAAAAGAATATATTTCATACGAAGAATGTCAAAAACGTCTTTTTGAAATGGAAATGCAAAATTTACCTAAGTATGGGTATGGCATAAAACCATTTACGCTTTCTCTTATAGAAGCAGCTATAGTAATTACAAATAATAAAGTTTCAATTGCTATCATTACAAAAATTATTGAGTTAGGAAAAAAAATGCTAGATGCACCTGTTGTATTATTAGATGGAATAGAGGAGGTGTTAAGTATGCTTTCGCGAAAGCATAAACTTGTGGTAGCCACTAAAGGAGATTTATTAGATCAAGAAAGAAAACTTGATAAATCAGGACTAGCACGTTATTTCCACCATATAGAAGTAATGTCTGATAAGAAACCCAAAAACTTTGAAAAGTTAGTAAATCACTTAGATATAAAACCACAAGAATTTTTAATGATTGGAAACTCTGTAAAATCAGATATACTTCCTGTATTAGATATTGGTGCATATGCTTTTCATATTCCATTTCATACTACTTGGCTCCATGAACAGGTGACTGATAAAATACAACATGATAATTTTAAAGAATTATCAAATGCATCAGAATTATTATACTTACTGAGCTAAAATGAGTATTTATTTTAAATAAAAATATTTTAAATAAATGCGATATGGGTATTAACTGTACAAATTAAGAAAGAAATATAAAATTATTTTAAAAAGTATCAATTTATACGGTTTAAAATTTTGTTTTATATGAGATGATAATGTACATTTGCATCCGCTTTATAAAAGCAAGTTCTTTTGAAATAAAAAATGGAGAGGTGCCAGAGTGGTAATGGAGCAGATTGCTAATCTGTCGACGGGTAACTGTCGCCAGGGTTCGAGTCCCTGTCTCTCCGCTTTTTTTTGTTTTATATGATAACTATTCGGGGTGTAGCGTAGCCCGGTTATCGCGCCGCGTTTGGGACGCGGAGGTCGCAGGTTCGAATCCTGCCACCCCGACAATTAGAGTTAAGGGCTCTTAGCTCAGCTGGATAGAGCACCTCCCTTCTAAGGAGGCGGTCGAAGGTTCGAATCCTTCAGGGCTCACTTAAAATCCTCATCATTTTTCTTGGTGAGGATTTTTTGTTTTATTATTATTGCTGTTTAAGTCCTTTTATTAAATATTTTACAAATTAAATTAGGACTTTAAGCACTTAAATTGTTATATCTATAGACAACTTATCATATTTTTGAACTTTCTAATAATAAAATTGGTATTTTTACCGTTATTCTTTTTTTTGAAAAAAAATCCTATGAAATCAAAACTACTCCTATTACTAGCATTTATATTTTTAACAGAAATTCATGCACAAATTACAGTTGATGATTCCTTTGTAACTGAGGCTGATGTCGAAAACTTAATTACTGACGTCTTAATAGGGGGGTCAGGGAATTGTGCTCAAGTTTCAAATGTTTCTAAGTTTACCGGTATTGACGGTGGAGCAACAGTTAATGGGATAGGTTCTTTTGATGCAACTGGAACCGATTTCCCTTTTGAAGCTGGAATAGTGTTAGTTTCTGGAGATATTAATGAAACTCCAGGCCCTAATCTTGATATTCAAAGTGAAGGAAGTTGGGCTGGAGATGCTGATTTAGAAGCCAATACCACAGCTGTAAATACAAATGATGCTTCTTTTATTCAATTTGATTTCCTTCCAGCAGTTGATGCATTAAGTTTTGACTTCATCATGGCATCAGAAGAGTACGATCAAAACTTTGAATGTACATTCTCTGATGCATTTGCTTTTATATTAACAGATCTTACAACAGGAGTTGTTCAAAATCTCGCCGTATTACCTGGGACAACTATCCCTATTGAAGTAACAAATATTCACCCTGAGGTTCCAGGTCAATGTGATGCGATTAATGAAATATTTTTTGATCGTTATAATTTTGAACCTTTTAATGACCCTAATACTTCTGCTACAAACTTTAGTGGACAAACAGTTTCTTTAACAGCTACATCACCTGTAGTATCAGGTAATCCATATAGAATTAAATTAGTCGTTGCAGATCAAGGTGATAGTCAATTAGATATCGCTGTTTTCTTAGAAGCAGGTAGTTTTAATATAGGAGTAGACTTAGGAGAAGATCTTACAATTGCAGGAGACACTAATGCATGCGCAGGTGATACCATCACTCTAGATGCTACGGCTAATGCTGCATTTGGCACAACATTTCAGTGGCAAGTTTTTAATATTGCGACTGGAGCTTTTGAAGATATTGCAGGAGCGACCTTACCTACATTAGATGTTACAGTAACTGGAGAATATCAAGTACTTGTAGATTCAGGATTAGGATGTATAGGGATGGATTCTATAATTGTTGAATTTGCTTCGGCAGTTGCTACTGCTCCAATCGATCAAATTACTTGTGATGATGCTTCTAATGACGGTTCTGAATTTTTTGATTTAGATGGACTTGTCCCTTTTATTATAGGAACACAAGTACCTGCAGAAGTAGTAGTAAGTTTTCACTTATCTCAAGCAGATGCTGATGCTGATGCAGCTGCTATTGTAACTGCTGGGGGTTATAATTCACCAACCGATGAAATATTTATTCGTGTAGAAAGTGCTTTTGATGATGCTTGTTTTGATACTGCATCGTTTATGGTCATTGTAAATGAACGACCAACCCCTGTGGATCCAGGGCCATTTATTATTTGTGATAATACAGCAGATGGAAGTGATACTAATGGATTTACAGATTTTGATTTATCTACACTAAATGCAACAATTTTAGGTGCTCAAGATCCTACACAATTCACATTGACATATCATGTGGATGCCAATGATGCTTTATTAGATCAAAATCCATTGCCTCCTGTATTTACAAATACAATAGCTGGTGGCCAAACAATATCTATTAGACTAGAAAATGACAATTTCACAGATTGTTTTACTGTGATCTCTTTTGATTTAGTTGTTGCTCCATTACCTGTTATAATTGATCCTCAACCATTATTAACACAA
Organism: uncultured Flavobacteriaceae bacterium; assembly: GCA_964474345.1. GTDB lineage: Bacteria > Bacteroidota > Bacteroidia > Flavobacteriales > Flavobacteriaceae > Dokdonia. The sequence continues at coordinate 322 of CAYYSK010000188.1, read as the reverse complement.
TGTGACGATGATACAGATGGTTTCTCAGTATTTAACTTATTACAAGCTGGTTCTTTAATTTCTGCCGATGCAACTAATGAAACGTTCCAGTTTTTTGATTCACTAGGAATTCTTATTGCAGATCCAATTGCCTATACAAATGGAGTTATAAATAATGAAACTATAGATGTTATCGTTTCTACAGTAAATGGTTGTACTCGACCTGCTCAAATATTATTAGAAGTAGATACTTCACAAATTCCAAGTGATTTTTTATTAGAATTTACAGCTTGTGATACAGATAGCGATGGAGTTTCTGAATTTGATTTTAGTAACGCAACTG
>CAYYSK010000187.1:0-7246 GCA_964474345.1 uncultured Flavobacteriaceae bacterium | reverse complement strand
GAATGATAAAACGTGTTCTAACGTTTAAACTTTGGCATTTTTTAATGACTTCAAACCCTGTTAACAGCGGCATTTCTATATCCAATACAGCGACATTGGGTTGTTCTTCTTGCACATAATCTAATGCCAACGCGCCATTCTCAACCGCTACTATATGCGAATATCCTTGTGCTTGTAATGCATTCTTGAGCCCGTCCAATAATAAGGGATGATCATCTGCAATGAGTAGGTGTATATCAGTTCTTTGCATGTGTATAGGGAATTTGTGCGGTTGTTTCGGTTCCTGTTTCTGCGTTGCTTTCTATCGCGAGTGTTCCCTCTAAGATACGAATACGTTCTTGAAGTGTTTTTAAACCTAAACTGTTGTTCTTTTGTTTCTCGAGTACATCAAAGCCTTTCCCGTTGTCTTTAATGGTCATAAGAATGGTTTTTTGCTCTTGTTGTATGGTGACTAAGATTGCTTTCGTCCTTCGACGCTGCTCAGGATAAACTTCTGCATCGCTTTGCTCTTTGAAAGCGTGCTTCATCACATTAGATACATTTTCCTGAATGAATCGATAGATATGTAATGCTGCTTTTTCATTAAAACGATCGTCAATATCATCTATATCAACGGAGACAAAAAGATCTGTTTGTTCATCTATATCATAGAGTAATTGTTCAATACTACCACTAAGGCCTAGTTGTTTTAAAATAGCAGGATAGAGATTACGTGAGATATGACGTACGTCTTCCAGGGTTTTATGAGTGAGCTCACTAATGTCTGTGTCCCCTTTTTCTTGAAGGCGTTGTTTAATTAAGGTGAGTTGCTGTCCTACACTGTCATGTAAATCTTTTGAGATACGTGATCGCTCTTGTTCTTGAGAGTGCATAAGATCTTCAGAAAATTGTTCTTGTAGTTGTTTGCGTAATTGCTGTTGCTTCAGTAACCAAAGTAAGAGTGCAATAGACGCTAATAAAATACTCAAAAAGAACCACCAGGTTTTGTAGAAGAAATCTTTTGAATGAATAGGGAGTATCAAGGAGTCTCCTATTTTTTTTCCTGAAAAATCCAAGGCTTCAATTTCCAAATCATAATTGCCTGGCGCAAGATTTGGGAAACGTATGGTTTGGGTATTTCCTAACGAAATCCATTCACTACGATTAAGACGATATTGATAGCGTTCATTTCTTGTGATATTTATTTGAGAGAGAGCAAAATCTACTTCGAGTGTGCGATTTTCTGATGGGAGTGTGATGGGTTGTGCTTTAACGTTTTGCTCTTCTAATGGTTGTGAATCTCCAAAGTTTGCTTTAGCGAAAGCGTACTGATTATAAATCGTTGTAAATGCTTTCTTTTCTATGTTGTAGGTTTTGATACGCAACGGAATGAGTTGTTCATCTCTGGATTTTGGTTGGAGTGTTTCTGGATCGAAAAAATTAACACCGTCTATCGTTCCCACTAGAAGTCCTTCTTTTGTTTTTAATGCGCTAAATCTATTAGCTTCATTATTTGTAAATCCATCTTTTATAGAAAAACGATGCTGCTCTTTTGTCTTAGGGTTATAAGATACATAACCATTAAAAGTGTTAATCCACCAGTTTCCTTGATCGTCAAAAAGTATCGTGGCAATGGCTGCTTTTAGTTCATCTTGATAGAGCGTTTTAAAAGTTTCTGTTTTAGGATTAAAACTTGTGATGGTCCCTGTACGTGATCCTTGTAAATATCCATACTCTGGATGATAGTCTCCCATTAATAAATAGGGATCGGGTAGTTGTTTAGGGTTGTTATAGAAGGTGTGTTGTTTGGTTTCTAGATTATAAGAGAGCAGGCCTTTGTCAGTACTTGCTATGATATAATTGTCTTTTTTACGCCATTCTAGGTCTTGTATAAATAAGGAATCTGTAGTGAGTAATGAGGTATGTGTTTTGTTGTTGGTGTTAAACTCCATAAGATGATACTTATTAGTGCCATAGATAATTGTAGAGTCTGTAGGTTTTACCATACTGGTCACAGGGTGATGTCTGTAGTATTGACTCTCACGTGTAAGGGTGTCTATTTGTATGATGCCTACACCAAAATCACTACTCCAAATAGTACTGCCATCTGCAATAAAATTGCGAGGAGAATTAGGAATATAAGGAACTCCTTTTTCAAAAACAGAGTAGGGCCGAATTGTTTTTTCTTTAGAATTAAACAGATATAGCCCATCTCGTTCTGAAGCAATAAGATGTGTATCATCACTTAAAGATGTCATTGTTCTTGTTTCAATGTTGGGAAGAAGCGTCGTGATGACATCTGGAGGGAATTTTACATAATTCAATGTACCTGCGGTTGAAAACCATATATCCTGATGGATATCTTGAGATACTAGACTAAAATTAGATATTGATTCAAAATTTGAACTGTTATATATCGTTTGCGTATTGTCTTTATCTTGTAGAGATCGTATGCGTATCTGATTATTATGATGAGTGATAATCGCATTCCCTCCTTTAGGGTCATTGTATGCTTTTACATGTACACTTGAAAATTGATTTTCGGTAGTTGGTACTGGAATCAATTCCTTTGTACCTGATTGTATACTATATAATTGTGAATCGTTATAGAGTAGTATATAATATTGTCCATTGACCTGAACATACTCATCAATCCATTTTTTATCTGATTTACGGTCTCCTTCATTATCAAATTTTTCTGGCTCAATAATATATTTTATGTTTCCTTGCCAATCTGTACATGTAATCGGGAAGTTATCATCACTTATAATAACGGTATCTTCAAAAGGGATGAATTGTGTTTTTGAATCGATCAATATTTTATTTACAGTTGTCGTAAATCGAAATTGTTCTTCTAAATACAAATCAGGATGGATTATATTAACTATAACTTCAAGATCATTTTGAGTAAGGATGTAGTGTTTGTTTTGATATTCAAATACATCAGAGATACCTGAATCTTCGGGTACTTGTATCTGAGTAAATTGTGAAGAGATGGGGTTAAAAAGATAGAGTGTGGTTTGAGTTACTATATAAAACTGTCCATCTGGTCGTTTATGTATATGAACGACCTGACTAATATCATTTTCAGGTAATGCGATCGTATGAAAAGAATGACCATTAAAACGTTGTAAAACAATAGGTGTTTTCTCACCTAAAAGTTCAGATCGAACTTTGTCAATACCTCCACCTATCCAAAGAAATCCATTTTGATCAAGTGCAAGTGCGTTTATAGTATTAATCTGTAATCCATTTTCTTGTGTAAATTGTTTTTCATATACCCTGTCTTGTTGAGAGTGGCATATGTAACAATGACAAAAAATGAGTACTAGCGTTAAGATTCTCATTAGGGGTAAGCTATTAGAATGGTTTTCTTACTCTACAATATAAGCTATATTTTATTAGTGAAACGGTATTTTGAAAAGTCCGAAGGACGAATTCAAAATAGCTAGTTGAACTAATCCCGCTTTTTCAGCGGGATCTAGGTTTAACATTCCAAGGCTTGTCTCGAAATTAAAATTCAGTTTCGTATAAATGCCTCGTGGGTTTACTTCGAGGTAGTTTACTTTTTCAAATACAAGCAAGTATATTGATAATCAATGATGCCTTTTCCGAGATTGAGAATATCAGCCCCTAAAATGCCGTGTATAGGAGGAGTGTCGTGATTTTCTAGTGCCGTATTTACATGAGTTAAATCAAAAAGGACCAAGCTGATATCTTGTCGTTGCCATGTGCCAATTTTTATGGTATTTTCTTTGGATAATTCTGTACGCATATCTGTTGCGCCAGCTCCAGCAGCGAGTACTTCGCTTTCTTCGCTTGTTAGTTTAAAGTGAGAAGCAAAATTAAAATCTATACAAGAATTTGAAGCGCCTGTATCTAGAATAAAAGATCCTTTAATACCATTAATTTTAGCAGTGATTTCTAAATGCTGTGTGAGTGTTGGAAAGAGTCTAACACGTGTATATCCTTTTTCTAGTAAAAACTCACGTAAAGATGCCATATAAAGATAATTTTGATTCCAAAAATAACACAAAATAGTTACGTTATTTATATGCTTTCGCGAAAGCGTACTAAGATCATTTAGTATTTTTGTAAAATGAACTTTACAGACACACATACTCATTTATATAGTGAAGCATTTGATGAGGATCAAGATGTTATGATTCAACGAGCAATTGATGCTGGAGTGACTCGTTTTTTTATTCCTGCGATAGATTCTGAATATACGCAACGTATGTATGATCTTGAGGCTAACTATCCAGATAAAGTATTTCTTATGATGGGATTACATCCTACCCATGTAAAAGATAATTATGAAAAAGAACTTGCACATGTAGAAGCACAGTTTGCACAACGATCTTTTTATGCAGTAGGAGAGATAGGAATAGATTTGTATTGGGATAAGAGTACATTAAGTATACAACAAGATGCTTTTAGAAGACAAATACAACTAGCTAAGAAATATAAATTACCTATAGTAATACATTGTCGTGATGCATTTGATGAAGTGTTTGAAGTTTTAGAAAGCGAGAAAGGTGATGATCTCTTCGGTATTTTTCATTGCTTTACAGGAACAAAAGAACAGGCTTTACAAGCAATAGATTATAATTTGAAGTTAGGGATAGGAGGGGTCGCTACATTTAAAAATGGAAAAATAGACCAATTTCTATCTGAAATACCAATAACACATATTGTTTTAGAAACAGATGCTCCATATCTGAGTCCAGTGCCTTATAGAGGAAAACGTAATGAAAGTAGCTATGTGACGTTAGTTGCAGAGAAATTAGCGACTATTTATCAGAAATCACTTGATGAAATTGCTGTAATTACATCTCAAAATGCCGATGCAGTTTTTCTTAATGTAAAAGCAAACTAAACTTAGTCTATTATAATGTATTAAACTGGAATAATTTTATTTCTTTTGTGCCTAATAATTAAAAAATGTAATTATCTCAATATTTGATCACATACGACCCTATCATGATAGTGAAGTTAACAAAGCTTTAAAACAAGCTTCTAGACATCCAATGTTTAAAGTGTTGTTACAGTTTACTTTTCCAGAGGTTTCTGCAAAAGAGATCAGAGATGTTTTGTCAGATTGTAATTCTATTCGTGATTTTCAAACAAAGGTGATCTATAAATCTGTTCAGAATCTATTATCTAAAAGTTCTGAAGGATTTACAACATCAGGTTTTGATGCACTTATTCCAGATAAGGCATATTTATACATGTCTAATCATAGAGATATTGTACTAGATACTTCATTACTTAATGTAGGGTTAATTGATAATGGACTTATTACGACAGCTTCTGCTATAGGAGATAATCTCGTTCAAAAAGACTTTTTGATGGCATTGTCTAGGCTTAATCGTAATTTTCTAGTGTTAAGAAATCAATCTCCGCGAGAATTATTAAAGAGCTCAAAAACATTATCAGAATACATTAAGTTTTTGATTTCAGAAAATAGATCTGTATGGATGGCACAACGTGAAGGTCGTACAAAAGATGGAAAAGATAAAACGCAGCAAGGAGTCCTAAAGATGATTACAATGGCAAAAGGGAAAACATCTTTGATGCAATATATAAAGGATTTGCATATTGTCCCTGTAGCCATCTCTTATGAATATGATCCTACAGATATCTTAAAGGTACCAGAAATTGTTGCTAAGCAAGCTAATGTTCCTTATATAAAAACAAATAACGAAGATTTTAATAGTATTTTAAAAGGAGCTTTAGGCTTCAAAAAACGTATTCATATAGAAGCTGCACCATTGGATTTGTCTATTTATGATCAAATAGAAGAGGAAGAGCAGAGTGATAATGATAAATTGAAACGTCTAGCTATTGAAATAGATAAAAATATTTATAGACATTATAAATTATGGCCATCTAATTATATAGCATATGATTTGTATCATAAAACAACGATATATAAAGAGCGTTATGATGAGAAAGAATTACGTCATTTTGAACGTCGTATAGAACGGAGAGTTAATAAGAAGAATCAATTAGAAATGGATAGTTTCTTATTGATGTATGCAAACCCTGTAATTAATATGTCAAAATTATGAGTGCAAAACCTAATATACTCTTAGTGTATACTGGTGGTACTATTGGTATGATTAAGGACTATGAAACTGGAGCTCTTAAAGCATTTGATTTTGATCAATTACTACAAAACATTCCAGAACTTAGATTGTTGGATTGTAATATAAGTACATCTTCATTTGATTTGCCAATTGATTCTTCAAATATGAACCCTAAATATTGGAACGAGTTATGTAGTATGATTGTTTCCAATTATGAAGATTATCAAGGATTTGTAGTATTACATGGAAGTGATACTATGAGTTATACAGCATCTGCCGTAAGCTTTATGCTAGAGAACCTAGATAAACCTGTTATTTTTACAGGATCACAATTGCCTATAGGTGATTTGAGAACAGATGCAAAGGAAAACCTTATTACAGCAATACAGATTGCTAGTCTTCATAAACGTAATAAACCTATAATTCAAGAAGTATGTTTGTATTTTGAATATAAATTATACAGAGCAAATCGCACAACAAAAATAAGTGCAGAACATTTTGAGGCATTTGACTCACCTAATTACCCAGCATTAGTGACATCTGGAGTGCATCTTTCTATTAATGAAGAATTGCTTTTTAAGTCTAATAGAAAATCACTTAAAGCTCATGATAATTTAGTAACAGAGGTCCTTTTATTAAAAATGTATCCAGGTATTCCTAAAAGTGTAGTACTCGCTATGTTAAATATTACAGGTATTAGAGGTGTTGTTATGGAAACGTTTGGTTCTGGTAATGCCACTACAGAAGATTGGTTTGTTAGTGCTTTAAAAGAAACGATAAAGAAAGGTATTCCTGTTGTTAATGTAACACAATGTATTGCTGGGAGTGTCCAAATGGGTAATTATGAGACAAGTGTAGCATTAAAAAAAATAGGTGTTATAAGCGGAAGAGATATAACTTCAGAAGCGGCCATCACAAAAATGATGTATTTATTAGGACAAAAATTAGGACCTAAAGTTTTTAAATCTGTATATGAGACCTCTCTGAGAGGAGAACTAACATAATTTTAATACTTATCTTTTTAGCAGTTCAGTTTTTTTTTGTTATTTGGCACTCCTTTTGATGAAGAAGATTGAGTTGCGTCATGTCTAGATGATTTTAAACATGTTCAAAGTAATCTAGAGAGGTGGCCGAGTGGTCGAAGGCGCACGCCTGGAAAGTGTGTATACGTCAAA
>CAYYSK010000186.1:0-7260 GCA_964474345.1 uncultured Flavobacteriaceae bacterium | reverse complement strand
TTCCGTTCTTTATGGATTACTCGTATTAATGCGGGTGCTCGTATGCACGGAATGTCTTATTCTCAGTTTATGGGGAAAGTAAAAGCAAACGATATAGAGCTAAACCGTAAGGTGCTCGCAGACCTTGCTATGAATCATCCAGAAGCTTTTGCAGCAATCGTAAATAAAGTAAAATAAGGCTCAAGCCGAATTTATAACAATAATTAACTCTTTCTAAAAGCCTTACTCAAAGAGTAAGGCTTTTTATTTTTATAAATTACATTTAAAACAAATTATAAATTTATAAGATATTTTCATACATTGTAAGCCCCAATCATACTCACTAACCTATAATCCCTACATAATATGTTATTGATAGTCAATTCTTTTATACAAGAGCATGCTAATCACGACACTGGACTTGGAGCTATTCAAATTTTTGGACTTTTAGAGTTACCATTTCTTGTTATAGCCGTAATATTTAGTTTTTTAACAGCTTCAAGACTTAAAGGAGGCAAATTTGGCAAAGGCATGTCTTTAATTGCTTGGGGATTTTTAGTCATGGCTGTTGGGCATATACATATGCAACTTGATCATATTTATGGTTTTAACCTATTTAATAAACTATTAGGTAAAGAAGTTGGTAGATATATTTGGTTTATCGCATTAATAGGTACTTGGGTGCTATCTATACTAGGTTTTTATAGAATGTACAAAGCAAGTAAACTTTAAAATTCTTGAATCGACATGGCATTGCCTAATTTCTTAAATAGATTCTTCAATAATGATGAGTCTCCGCCTATTAATGAAACAGAAAAAAAAATCAAGCATTTGATTGATTTTTTAATGAGAGATTATCCTTTTCAGAAATACAGAGATATATTATCTCAACATCTTAAAGATTATCAAAAATCGACTTACAAGAAAAAACTTGAAAAACTTCCATGGATATATCTATATATTGAAAAAGAAATATTAGATAACACTGCTTCTGAACAACTTTCTAATGAAGTTATTAGAAAAAAAACAAGTCAAGCATTTCCTGAATTACTAAAATTACCACAGTTTAAACTAATATTTCTTCCTACAAAAGTGCAAGAAGTAATTCTCTGTAGGACATTATTAAAAGGAGTTTTGGATCGGTCCTTAAATGTTTTAGGGCATTTTAAGGATACTTCTTTAGCAGAAATTCATGTAGAATTAGACAAACCTTTAGATTATATAGATAAAAACATTGATGTATTAGCGCAAAGAAAAAAACTTCTAATTATATCTAAAGAAATATTTTACCTTCTTAAAAGCAGCTTAGGCGAGAATGCAGTTTTGAATGTTTATCATTCTACATATAAAGAATACTTTGGAAATTATTATTTATTAGATGCCTTTGCCGCTACACTCAATATTGTTCCTGAAGATATCTTAACACAAGAAATGATTGACTTACCAAGTAAGCATCAAATGCATAAGATGCTTCAACAACAAGTAAGCAGTCTTGAAACAATAAATTCTAAACTTACAAGGGAGGTTGTAGAACGAAAAAAAGCCGAAGAATCTTTAAAAGAGAGTGAAAATCTAAAATCTACCATTTTAGAGACAGCCATGGATGCCGTAATCTTATTTAATGAGAACTTGATTATAAATGACTGGAACAAAGAAGCATCTATAATTTTTGGATGGACAAAAAAAGAAGCTATAAATACTCCATTAAGTAACATTATATCTTCGGATGCATATTCTCTTATTCATACACTTATAAGAAATTTTATAGAAACGGAGAGAACTAAGTTTATAAATGAACGAATTGAAATTATTACTTTAAATAAATCTGGTAAAGAACTAGATATAGAAGTTACTTTACGCCCCATTAAAACTTTTAGTGGTTACTTATTTAGTGTTTTTGCTAGAGACATTACGCTACAAAAAAAATACCGACAAGAACTTACACTAGCTAAAGAAACTGCAGAAAAATCAGCTAAAGCTAAGTCAATCTTTTTATCAAACATGAGTCACGAAATACGGACTCCTCTTAATGTCATTTTAGGCTTAACTGGAATTATTCAAAAAGAAAATACAAGCGTAAGCCCTCAAATTAAAGAAAATTTAGATGCTGTAAGATTTTCAGCAGAAAATCTATTAGCTCTTGTAAATGATGTCCTAGATTTCTCATCCATAGAAGCAGGCAAAACAATTATAAATCTTATTGATTTTAATATTCATCAATATATAGAAAATTTAAAAATAGGCTTTGATACAAAAGCCAAAGAATTAGGGCTTTCTTTTGAAATAAATATAGATAAAACCGTTCCTCAGAGAATAATTGGAGATCCACACAGGCTTAATCAAATTCTAACAAATCTTATAAGCAATGCTCTAAAATTTACTCAGAAAGGTAAAGTTAGTTTAAATCTTAAAACAATTACACTGTCAGAAAATGAAGTTTCTATACAATTTATAATTAAGGATACTGGAATTGGAATTCCTGAAAATCAATTACAACAAGTTTTTGATAGTTTTTACCAAGTACACGAACCTGGTAAAAATAAAATAGAAGGTACAGGCTTAGGTCTAGCAATCACAAAAGAGCTTATAGAGCTTCAAGGTGGAATATTAAAAGTTCATAGCATTGCTGATATAGGTTCTGAATTCAAATTTGATTTAAGTTTTGAGCTTTCACAATCTAATAATATACAACAAAATGATAATTCAGCTAAGAATCTTTATAAATCTCTTAAAGGTTGTCGCATATTAATAGCTGAAGATAATAAGCTTAATCAGCTCTTTATAGATCAATTATTACAACAATGGGAAACAGAGGTTACTTTTGCAAATAATGGAATTGATGCTCATTCCTTACATACCAAGAATTCATATGACATTATACTTATGGATTTACATATGCCAGAAATGGATGGGTTTGAAGCCACAGAAATTATACGAACTATTGATACAAAAACTCCAATAATAGCATGTTCAGCAGATGTTTTTGAAGCTTCAAGAGCAAAAGCAATCAGAGCTGGAGTGAATTATTATATCACTAAACCCGTTCAGGAAGAAGAATTAAGACATGTACTCGCAAAAGCTTTATTCCAACCTACAAAAAGAATAGAGAAAGTAATCTTCTCTAAAAATATTGATATTTCTAAAGATGCACCTCTACTCAATCTTGAGTTTCTAACTAATACATTTCAAGGTAATCAAGAATTTATAAAATCTGTTTTTGAAATTTTTATAAACGATACACCTATTGATTATGAGTTATTAAATCAACAAATAAAAGAAGGACAATATATAGAAGCTGGTCATACAGCTCATAAAATCAAATCGAGTTTTCGCACACTTGGCATTACAAGAATGGCAAATTTACTAGAAGAAATAGAACTTAAGTCTAAAAATAAAGAGCAATTAGAAAGTATTCCAGAAACTTTAAATGCTACACTTCTTCTTTATGAACAAAGTATCTTTGAGATTAATGAACTCCTTTCAGATATAAATATTACCAATTAAAGGTCACCTCTTTTTCTATATCTGGATGTAAGCTATAATGAACAGGACAGGTATTTGCTGTATGTTCAAGTATCTTTTGGGATTTTGTATCTAAGTTACTTGGAAAATCAAATACTACTTTAATTTTTGATATCCTTCTAGGGTTTGAACTCATAGTTTTAGTAACAACTGCCGTAGTACCTTCTATTGAGATACCCATTTGATTTGCTTTTATCCCCATAATAGTAAGCATACAATTTGCCAGACCAGTTGCTACAGTATCAGTAGGAGAAAATGCTTCCCCTTTTCCTTGATTATCTATAGGCGCATCAGTAAGATAACTATTATTAGATTTAATATGTATGTTTTCAGTTCTAAGGTTTCCTAGGTATGTTACTTTACTAGTCATAAAATGTTTTTTATGTAAAGATAACGCTTTCGCGAAAGCATACTTATTACTTACTAAAAGGGAATGATTTCTAAAACAATTAGTATTATAAAAAAAACTAACACTTTATACCTAATTATCTTTGTTAAAAGAAGGTTTGCATAAAGGTATCTTAAATTATATTCCTATTTTTAAAAATCATCTTATTACTCTACAAGAAATTAATTTCTCACATATGAAGATAAAGTACATTGTTTTTTTATTGTTTTCTTTTTTATATGTAATACCTTCTATCGCTCAACTGGGTTCAACACATTATATTCCGCCATTACACGCGCGTATCACTGGTGATTCTACTCAAGAAATTGGATCTGCATTTATATATATATCAACACCATTTGCTACCTCTCCTATTGATATTACAATAACTACTGGAGATGGAACTGTTATTCCTAATGGAAATCAAACAGTAATTAATGGATCTCCTATTTCTGTTGATGTAACACAATTCATGGGAATAACCACCAATCAATTAAATACTCCACTATCTAATAAAGGGCTAATTATAACTGGAACAGAGCTTTTTTATATTAGTTTACGGCTTCAATCTCAAAGTAGTAATCATTCAGGCTATGTTACTGCAAAAGGCGAAGATGCCTTTGGGACGCGTTTTAGAGTAGGGAGTTCTGAACAAAATAATGATTCTCCTAATCACAGCTTTTTTGCCAGTTTTATGGCTGTAGAAGATAATACAGTAGTTACAATTTCTGATTATGATACAAATGTTGTCTTTGAACCTAACATAACTGATGATACACTTACAATAAATCTTGACGCAGGAGAATCATATACCCTTTCTGGTTATGCAAGTACTACAAATCCCTTTAATAGAGATGGTTTTATTGGTGCTCTTATTGAAACGAATGATAACGATCACCCAATAGTTGTAAATACTGGTAACGTAAATGGGAATGAACCGACCAGTCCCCCTGGGAACGGGTCTGATATTATGGTAGATCAAATTGTACAAGAAAATCTTGTCGGATTTGAATATCTGTTAGTTAGAGGAAATGGAAATCCATTATTAGAAAGAGTATTAGTTATAGCTACTCAAGATAATACAGATGTTTTTGTAAATGGAAATGCCACTCCAGAAGTAAATTTAGATGCTGGAGAATATTTTTTCCTTAATGGTAATTCGTCCTTATACCTTCCTAACGATATAAACGAGGCGCATCGTAATATGTACATAAGTACTAATGATGAAAACAAAACACTTTATGTCTATCAATATATAGGTGGATCAAATGATAATAGTCCCAATAGTCCATTTCCAGACGCAACCCCTGGAATGAGCTTTATTCCTCCACTAAGTTGTTTCTTTCAAAATAGTGTAGATCTTATCCCTGACGTGGATGAAGTATCTCCGATCTTTGATGGATATGTAGGAAACTTAGCAATTACTTCATTTATTGGAAACACTGTAAATGTTAATGGGCTTCCGCTAGACCCAACAACAGCATTACAAAATCCTGGAACCGTGGAGTGGGAAACATATAATGTTGGAAATTTAAATGGTAATGTAATTATCACTTCTGATGGTCCTATTGCTGTAGGACTTGTCGCTGCAAATTCTGCTGCTGGTTTTGGAGGTTATTATTCAGGTTTTGCCGTTATTCCAGAAGATAGTCAAACGGAAGTTTGCACAGGTAATGGTCCCATAAATTTATTTGATAGAATAGATGGAAACCCGCCTGCAGGAGGTACTTGGACTCCACCTCTTGATAGCGGTACAAACATTTTCGACCCTACGACAGACCCTATATCAAATCCATCACTAATATACACTTATACAGCTATGGGTGTTTGTGAAGAAGTAGAAATTGAAGTTACTATAACATTAATAGAAACTCCAATATTAGATTCAATTGCAGATATAAATGCCTGTGACACATTTACATTACCAGACCCTTCTACAATTTCTGGTAGCTTTTTAAACAATCCTTTATACTTTACGGGTCCTCAGAACAATATAGCTACTACACTTTTAGATTGGACTATTCCCATCACAACAACAACGACTGTATATATTTATGATGAAAATAATGCAGATCCTGAAATATGTACTGCTGAAATTAATTTTGATGTCATTGTAAATGATTTTGCTATTGCAAATGTTGTATCTGATCAAATTGTTTGTGACGACCCTACAAATGATGGACTTTTTATTTTTGATTTAACATTATTAGAAACAATTGTTTTAGGTACTCAGAACCCTTTATCATACACTGTCACATTTCACACTTCTCAAATAGATGCCACAAATGGAGACAATCCTATTTTGAACCCTGGAGCATATCAATCTTCAACAGTAACTATATTTGCTCGCATAGAAAACAATCTAAGTGATATCTGCTTTGACACTACAGCTATTAATCTAATCATAAGTCTACAACCTATAGCAAATCCTATTCCTGATCAAATCACTTGTGATGATTCTTCTAATGATGGTTTTGAGATTTTCAATTTAACAAATACAGAAACTATATTATTAGATACTCAAAATCCTATAAATTATACTATAACATATCACTCTGATCAAATCAGTGCTGATAATGATACTGGTGCCATCCTAGTTCCTAGTGCTTTTAATTCTAATAGCACAACTATAGTCGTACGTATTGAAAATATAAATAATCCAGCTTGTTTTGATACTACAGAAATAGTACTCATCGTTGACTTTTTACCAGAAGCTATAGCTCCTGGAGATTATGGTATTTGTGACAACCTTAATGATGGAGACGATACAAATGGTTTCACCGAATTTAATTTATCAACACAAGACCTAACAATTCTTAATGGGCAGAGTACTACTGACGTTACGTTAACGTATCATAGTAGTCTTATTGACGCACAATCTGATACTGCTCCATTACCAAATACATATACAAATACAGTTGTTAATAGTCAACCAATTTTTGCAAGAGTAGAAAACAATAATAATCCCTCTTGTTTTACTATTACTACGTTTAATATTGTTGTTCATCCACTCCCTATAATTATAAATCCTCAACCGTTATTGACACAATGCGATGTTGACAATGATGGATTTGCAATTTTTAATTTAACTCAAGCAGAAATATTGATTTCTGCAGATTTCGTAAACGAAACATTTCAATATTTTGATCAAGCTAATAATGTTATTGCTGATCCTATTTCTTATATAAATACAATAGTAAACAATGAAACTATTAATGTTATCGTTTCTACAGTAAATGGTTGTACTCGACCTGCTCAAATATTACTAGAAGTAGATACTTCACAAATTCCAAGTGATTTCTTATTAGAATATACTGCTTGTGATACAGATAGCGATGGAGTTTCTGAATTTGATTTTAGTAACGCAACTG
>CAYYSK010000185.1:0-7337 GCA_964474345.1 uncultured Flavobacteriaceae bacterium | reverse complement strand
AAAGTAAAAAATACAGCGTAGTGATAGTGCTTGCAGTGGTTTTGTTATGTAATAGATTTTCTAATGTATAATTCGGGTTGAACCAGTATTTATACTTAATCTTGATTTTCTTTTTTGGATATGCCTTGTATTTTGTAGATTTAGAACACCAATTAAAAACTAATTAACAATGGGAATATTTGATAAGATAAAAGAGAAGCTTACTAATGAGTTTATTGATATCATTGAGTGGCTTGATTATACAGATGATACGATTGCGCATCGCTTTGAACGTTATCAAAATGAGATAAAAAATGGAGCAAAGCTTATAGTGAGGGAAGGACAAGCAGCGGTTTTTGTAAATGAAGGACAGCTTGCAGATATATTTACACCAGGAACCTATGATCTTACAACTCAAAACCTTCCAATTCTAACAACTCTTAAAGGATGGAAGTATGGATTTAATTCTCCTTTTAAAGCAGAAGTTTATTTTGTGAATACACACTTATTTACAGATGAAAAGTGGGGTACAAAAAACCCAATTACATTGAGTGATGAACGTTTTGGACTTGTAGAAATACGTGCTTTTGGAACCTATGCTTTTAAAGTATCTGACCCAGGTAAGTTTATTGTAGATATTGTAGGTACAGATGGTAATTTCACCAATTTTGAAATTAATGAGCATTTAAAAAGTCTTATAGCTACTCGTTTTACAGATACTGTTGGAGAAGCAAATCTTCCTATAGAACTATATGCGGCAAATACATCAGAACTTTCTGAGACCTGTCAAGAAGTGATGCAACCAGAATTTATGTCGGTAGGGATATCACTAGAAAAATTCTATATAGAGAATGTCTCTATGCCAGAAGAGCTTAAAAAAGAAATTTTTGAATATAGCCGTATTGATAAATTAGACCTTGATAAATTGACAAAATTTAAAACGGCTAAGGCTATCGAAGCTGCAGCTGCTAATGAAGGTGGTACTGCTGGTGCAGGAATGGGAATGGGAATGGGATTTGTACTTGCGCAACAAATGGGAGGTATGATGGCGGGAACTCCGCAGGCAAATATACCAATGAATACCCAACAACAAATGAATCAAGGAGGTATGATGCCACCACCTATGCCAATACAAGTGAGCTATTTTTATGCTGCAAATGGAGCACAACAAGGACCTGTTTCTTTTGATCAACTTAAAGCATTATTTGCAAGTAGAACTATAAATCGCGATAGTTTAATTTGGAAACAAGGAATGTCAACTTGGACAGCGTTAAAAGATATAGAGGAGCTTAAATCATTTTTAGGAGGAAGTACACCACCACCATTACCTCAACAATAATAAGCAGTCAATTTTTTGATTATATATTTAATTAAATGATCAGGTTGCGCTTTTATATAAGCACAACTGCTTTAATTTATGGCAAAAACAGAACCAGCTGTACAACAACACACAGAATTTAAAAAATCCTGTATAAACTGTGGAGCAGAGCTTACATATAAGCCTGGCACCTCATCTATTACCTGTGAATATTGTGGTCACGAAGAACAAATAACCCTAGATCCTAATGGTTTTGAAGAATTAGAACTGTCGGTGTATCTTAAAGAAATGGGTGCACAATCACATAGTGAAGAAATCTCTATGTTGAATTGTAAAAACTGTGGAGCAAATCAACACGTAGAAGAAAATTATAAATCATTGCATTGTGTCTACTGTAGTATGCCTTTAATTGTAGAAGATATGTATACTGAGGACTGGATACTTCCTGGAGCAGTATTGCCTTTTCAAATAGATCAAAAAAAATCTTTTCAAATTTTTAAAAAATGGGTGAGCGGTCTTTGGTGGGCTCCTAATAATCTTAAAAAAGCATCTCTTGACCCTCAATTTACAAAAGGATTGTATTTGCCATTTTGGACTTTTGATGCGCAATTAAAAGCATCTTATACAGGACAAAGAGGAAAATATTATTATGAGACACAAACGTATAGAGATAGTAAAGGAAACACAAAAACCCGAAGGGTCCGTAAGACACGATGGTATCCTGCTTCAGGAAATATTTCAGGTTTTATAGATGATACACTTATTAAAGCATCAAAACAAAAGGCAGGACGTGTTCCAAAGACTGTTGCACGATGGAATTTAAATAAACTAGAATCTTTTAATAGTAGTTTTTTAACAGGCTTTGTTACCGAAAAATATACCATACCGTTACAACAAGGACATTTAGAATCTAAGGAAGAAGCACGTCGTATTGCAGATCGTTGGTGCCGAAGAGATATTGGTGGAGACACACAACGTGTAAGTAGTATAAATATGCATCTATCTGAAGAAACTTTCAAGCATATACTTCTTCCAATGTATGTGAGTGCCTATAGATATAATGGAAAAGAATATAATTTCTTTGTGAATGGAGAAACTGGAACAGTATCTGGCAGTAGACCTTATTCTTTTTGGAAGATCTTTTTTGCAGTATTAGCAGTGCTCATAATTATTGGAATTGCTGTTTATTTTGGGCAAACTTCTGAAGGATATCAATAAAAAGAGATTACTTTTTAGGAGGTAAGGAAGATATGTAGGCATGTCCCTTTTTTATTACGTTGAGAAAACATATGATCAATGTGATTTGATCGTATACTATAAATCTAGACAGGTCAATCTTCTTTATAATGAAGGTATGAATCCTTCAAAAATAATAGCATCAAAAGTAGTACGATACTTTTCAATTTGTGATTGACTTCGTACCGTCCATACAACTATAGGAATTCCTTCTTTTTTAAAATGTGTAACTCTTTTATTAGGTAAGTCGTCTATATCATAAGCTATAAAATCAGGATGCATATTGATGTTAAGTTGCATATAATTGAAAAGATAATTTAATGGCTTTATAGCTAGTGAAGGCTCAGCGAGTTGTCCTATGGTATAGATACTTCCATGACGAGTTAACCATCGTACAGAAGATCTGTTAAAAGATTGTAAAGCAACTTCCCCGTTATAATTCTTTAAGAGTTGAAGTACATTTTTTTCTAGCTGTTTTGTAAATGATTTTGTCTTTAATTCAATAAGAATAGGAACTTGTCCTTGTACAAGATCAAATACATCTTGTAACGTAGGGATCGTTTGACCTGTGTTAAAAAGAGAATAATTTTCTAAAGCTTTTTTAGTGAGTGTTTTTGTCTTTTTATTGAGTCCGCAAATACGTTTTAAATTACTGTCATGAAAAACAATGATGGTTCCATCCTTTATAATTTGAATATCAAGTTCTATAGGGTATTTTTCTTTTATCGCTTTGGCGAAAGCTGATAATGAATTTTCAGGAATTTTGTCATTACTGTCATGTAATCCTCGATGAGCAATAGGCCTGGAAGTAAGCCATAATGGAATCTCTTTCATTCCCTATAATTTTTATTATTCGGCTTCGCCAAGTTC
Organism: uncultured Flavobacteriaceae bacterium; assembly: GCA_964474345.1. Taxonomy (GTDB): domain Bacteria; phylum Bacteroidota; class Bacteroidia; order Flavobacteriales; family Flavobacteriaceae; genus Dokdonia. The sequence goes on along the minus strand of CAYYSK010000185.1, from coordinate 3,934 downwards.
TTTTTCTGTAAATACTCTAAATGCAAATTTATATCCTTCATATCCAGCAATAGCGTAAAAGAATAAATCCATCCCACTAAAAGTCTCTGACATTAAAGGTATAATTTGTGAGGAATCAATTAGGTTAAATGTTTCAAGATATCCTAATCCTTCATAATTTGCTATAGAACCAACAATACTAAGAAAGTTACCTATAAGACAACTCAGAATAGCAATGATACCTCCTGAAATTCCAAAAACCTGATCAATTCCTTTACCATACATTCGCATAGAAATCCCTACACCAGCTCCAATAGCTATAGCCATATATCCTATTTTATACCCAGTCACTACTGTAATAGCAGCCCATAATGCTGCTCCTATTAATCCTACAAGAGCTCCAACACCAATAGCTGTAAGGAGATTTTGTTCTGCCTTATACTTTTCAAGTGCCTTTTCTGAGACTTTTGCAAGAGCAACCTGCCTGTCGAGAGGTTCTGTGTCATCCATTTGTTCTAAAACAGTCTCATCATGATTATAATCTGGACATTCTCCAGAAAAATTAGCTTGTCTTTTGGTGAGACTACAGATAAGTCCTTGTTCCATATCTAGTTCTCTGTTTGTGCATTTTTTGCAGAATTGAAGATGTTCTTCTCTTGTCATAGTTTATATGATTAGTTATTTCTTGAAGTGGGTTTAGATAGGGGAGATTTGTAAAATACAAGATACACTTATTTTTAATAGAGGGATTAAATATATGAGCATAAAAAACCCCTTCTATACTATTATAGAAGGGGCTCTTGTTTGTATTATACATTATTTATGCTTTACCATAATCATGTTCATCTTGCCATTTTTTAAGTTCAGCCCACTTTCCTTGTGCAGCAAGTCCAGCTTGCATAGGCCATGTATTAGGGCGATGTATTTCAAATCGTTTTCCACCACTGTTGAGTACTTCTTGACATTTTTCTATAGGAGTGTCAGCTAAAGATGCCCAAGTATTTATGTCAAAATTATGGAAGAGTTCTTTGATTTTTGGACCAATACCTTCTACAACCGTTAAGTCATCTTCTTTAATCGATTTTCCAAAAGCTGCTTTTGCAGCTGCCGCATCAAATGCAATACTAGCAAGAACTGGAGCAGCAGTTTCTGCTGCAAAAGAAGAAGCCATACTTGCAGTACTACTTGCAACAGCGGGAGCTTCAGTAGTTGCGTTAAGTTGTGAGCGACACATATCTAAATCTGCTTGTAAAGAAGCATTTTTACGTTTCCATAAATCGAGATCATCATTTGAATCGTCACTTTTCCCAAAAAGACGCCCTAAAAGGTACCCTAAAATTGCACATATAAGTCCTACCAGAAGTGGTATGAGCCAACATGGTATGTTTGATAAGTCTATTATTAGTAAATTCATTTTCTTATATTTTTTATTAGTTTATTGTGACGATAGAGCGTCTGTTTTTTGAACGACCTTCTTCAGTGGCATTTGATGCTATAGGTTCGTCAGGACCTTTTGATGTTGTACTGATTTTTGTTTCTGAAATTCCATTACGCACAAAATAATCTTTCACAAAATCTGCTCGTTTTTTTCCAAGAGGAATGTTTGTAGCTCGACTACCAGTATTATCGGTATGTCCTTCTATACTAATAGAAGAACCTTCTACTTTATCTAAATAACGACTTATATCTGCTATTTTTTGACGCTGTGCAGCGGTAAGATTTATAGATGCTTGTGCATTGCCAAAATGGAGAATTAAAGGATCTGCGTTAATACGTTTTTTAAGGTCAGCAAGCTCTTTATTATCACTATTTTCGTCTGTATTAGGAGCTCTCCCGTGTATTAAATAACTTAAAGGCCCTTTAAACACTGAACCGTCTGGAATAAGTGTATTATCTTCTTTTCCAAATGTATTTATTTGCCTAGAAGAGATTCCTTTTGAGCTTAAGTAATTTTTTACTGCATTTGCTCTAGCAATACCTAAATTAGGAAAAGCAGAGTTATTCTTCTCATTTGAGGTGTAATGCCCTGTGATGTCTATATACTTTCCAGTATTGCCATCAAGATAAGTCTGTAATTCTCCTATTCCCTGATCTATCTTTCCTGAGATAGGTGTTAGAGGATTATAATCTGAAACATTAAAATTAAAATTATCATTGCTAGTATAAGCAAAGTTACCGTCTGGATCAGGGTCTTTAAAAGTAAAGGCCATGTTTGTAGCTGTAGGTGGTGTTGTGTTTACAACTACTTTTTCTCGATTGTCTTGATTTTTTGTTGTGTTTTCTATAGTTGTATCAGTACTTGCTTTACAACAGAAAAACCACATTAAAATCATACCAATAACAATCGTAAGCAAAATACCAAAGAGGTATCCCGTTTTTTTACTCATTCTGGTTAGTTTTAAGTTAATAGAATCTTAAAGTTAAGAAAAAATCAGAAGAAGATGGTTGAGGTATTCATTTTTAATGATTTACGTATCTGATCGATATAGATTGATCTGTTGTCGATAAAGTAGAAATCCTTGTTACCTGCTTTATTAGAAGTAAGAGATGTATATAACTCATAGGAAATACCAAAGTGCGATTTGTTTTGCGAAGGAATAAGTAGACTTTTATTTTCTATAAATTGAAATTAAACCAAATAGAGGGCCAATTCCTAAAATTAAAAATAAATAGATAATGTCTAGATGTGCTTGTAAAAGAAGTAACAATTGAATACTCACAATTGTAATGGCAAATCCAATACAATTTACAATAGTAAGTGCTGTTCCTTTATTTTTAGGATCTGCACTTTGTGCAACAAGTGTAGAAAATAAAGGAGAATCTGCAATAACAACCATACCCCATATAGATAATAATGATATAAATAGTAATTGGGAAGGTATTAAAAATAACAAAGGAGATATTAAACAAAATATACCAGATAACGAAAGAGCAATAGTTGCTATTTTCTTTGACCCTTTATAAAGAGATATGTAACCGCTCAATACACAGGCGATAGCTCCTATGCCTATTACAATAAATGAAGAGAAAGCATTATTTAAAGTGCTTGCAGGATGGAATGTATTATAGATAGAAATAATTATAGGAACGAAGGCCCAAAACGCGTATAACTCCCACATATGGCCAAAATATCCTAATGCAGCTTTTTTAAATTTTTTATTATTGAAAATTTTAAAGATAATAGAAAGGTCTAATGTGTTGTTTTTCTTTCTATACGGACCATTTGGGACAAGAATAAATAATAATAACCCTCCAATACTAGCAATAATAGATGTAATGAGTATTATTGTTTTCCAAGGAAATTCATCTGTAAACCCCCTTAATATGTGTGGGAATGCTGTGCCAAGAACGAGAGCACCCACTAAAAACCCAAGAGATTTACCTAAACCCTTATCATAATAATCTGAAGCAATTTTCATTCCTACAGGATAAATCCCGGCTAAGAAAAAACCAGTTAAGAATCGTAAAATAAGAATACTGGTTAATGTATTTTGTTCCCAAATAATACCCAGATTAAATAAAGCAGCTATAAATGCACTTATCATAAATACTTTTGAAGGGGAAAACCTATCGGCAATACTAAGAATAGCAAATATTAATGTACCCACAATGAACCCAAGTTGAACTGCAGAAGTAATATGTGCTAATGCATCATTGTTTAGTGAATAATAGAATACAAGGTCTGTAATAATTGCATTTCCTGAAAACCAAAGAGACGTGCCACAAAATTGTGAAATCACGATAATAGGTAGAATCCATTTGGGTGTATATGTGCTAATCATCAAAAAAGTAACAATAGACTATTTGCTTTAACCCGAATTATGCATTAGAACTTCGTGATGAAGGTTGGATGTGCCATAAAATATAGCATTTTATGAGTTTTAGCATAGCACCGCTACGATTAAACTCAAAAATGTAGTGCAACGGTATATTTTGCAGTACATTCAAGCTGTAA
>CAYYSK010000184.1:0-7353 GCA_964474345.1 uncultured Flavobacteriaceae bacterium | reverse complement strand
ATTCCATTCAGAAACAACAATCCCAAATCGAAAATCTTTCGCATTTGGGATTGTTGTTTTATCATATGCAGAGAGGTTATTTCCTTCTGTAGCCATAATTATGATTTTATTTTAAAATCTTTAATCTATTGAATTAGCAACGTGAATTATTACTAATTTATTTTAAAGATTAATTGCCTGCTTGTGCTCTTCCTAAGTATAAATCTACTTGTTTAGCGTAATCTGAATCACTAAACTCTTCTTTAATACGAGTAAGATATTTTACCGCTATATCATTTTTTCCTAAATCTATTGCAGTGACTCCTGCTTTAAAAAGAAAGCGAGGGGTTGTAAAGTCATTCGTATTTAGTCTAAATGCTTTTTCGTAATGACCTAATGCTTCATCTGCTTGATCTAATTGCATAAAAGCATCTCCTATTGCTCCTTCTGCTAAAGGTGCAAGCATCATATCATCAGAAGAAAAATCTCCTAAATGGCTAATCGCATTTTTATAGTCCTTAAGTTCTAAATAAGACATCCCTGCATAGTAATGTGCAAGATTTCCAGATGGAGTTCCACTGTATTTATCAGCTATTTCAAGTAAACCATATTTACCTCTAGATCCATCTAATGCAACTTGATATAAAGAATCTGTTACATTTGTATTAGACGCTTCAAGTGCAAGTGTAAAACTTTCTTGTGCTACTGTAAGTTCATTTGCTGCTTCTGTAACTTTAGGTTCAGCAATAAATTTATTATACGCTAAGTATGCTAGAGCAATTACAAGTATTGCTATAATTACACCAAAAATAGCTTTTTGGTTCTTCTCTACCCACTCTTCTGTTTTAGAGGCTCCTTCGTCTAAGGTAGCAAATACTTCGGCTGTAGTACTATCTTTGATCTCTATCTCTTCTTCTACTACTTTCTCAGCCTTAGTTTTCGGTTTATACCCTCTTTTATTATACGTTGCCATATACTTATTTTGTTAGTGGCGCAAAAATATAATTTTTATTGAATTTTGAAAGGGAATTTATTCCTTATTTTTCGATAATTTGCAAACCATTTTCCAGAAGTTATACGCTTTCGCGAAAGCGAGCTCATTACAAATCCTATGATTTTAAAATCTCTATCCTTAATAAATTATAAAAACTTTGCATCTAAAGCCTTTGAATTTGATGCAAAAATAAACTGTTTTGTGGGTAATAATGGTGTAGGCAAAACAAATATTTTAGACGCTATTTACCATCTATCTTTTGGGAAAAGCTATTTCAATCCTGTGACTAGTCAAAACATCAATCATGAAGCAGATTTCTTTGTTATAGATGGAGTTTACGACAAAAATGATCGTGAAGAAAAAGTAATAATAAGTGTAAAAAAAGGACAAAAAAAAATCATTAAACGCAATGCAAAAGTGTATGAACGCTTTGCAGATCATATTGGTTTTTTACCACTTGTGATTATCTCTCCAGCAGATCGAGATCTTATTACAGAAGGAAGTGATATGCGTCGTAAATTTATAGATGGCGTGATCTCTCAAAGTGACAAAAACTATCTTTCAAATTTACTTGCATATTCAAAAGTTTTAAGTCAACGTAATGCTTTATTAAAGTATTTTGCTGCAAATAATACCTTTGATCAAGATACTTTAAGTGTCTATAACGATCAACTTCATACTTATGGGCAGCCAATTTTTGAAAAAAGGAATGCATTTTTGACACAATTTGAACCTATTTTTCAAGATCAATATAAGTCAATAAGTGGAGGTACTGAACAAGTATCTTTAAAATATCAAAGTGCTATACACGATATACCATTGGAACATTTACTTACAAATGCTCTTGCAAAAGATCGTATGTTACAATACACAAGTGTAGGTATACACAAAGACGATCTTTCTTTTGAAATCAATGGATATCCAATTAAAAAATTTGGTTCGCAAGGGCAACAAAAATCATATCTCATTGCGCTAAAACTTGCTCAATTCAATTTTATTAAAAAAGAAAGTGGCGTTCCCCCTATCCTTTTACTTGATGATATTTTTGATAAACTTGATGAAAACAGAGTCACTCATATTATACAATTAGTAAATACTAATAATTTTGGACAACTCTTTATAAGCGATACACATCCTGATCGTACTGAAGAAGTCGTTAAAAAAATTCATCAGAGTTATGAATTATTTCATCTAGGACAAGAAGGATAATCCACTCTTTTTTGCGTACTTTGTTTTATCTTTATATGAAACGTTTATACTTTATATACATACTTATTATAATTATTTTTTTTGCTTGTTCTCAATCTCCTGAAAAAACACTTCAACATGTAAAAGGGTATTGGGAAATAGCAAGTGTTACCTTTGTTGATGGTAGCAAAAAGGAATTTTCAATAAGCCAAAATGTAGACTTTTTTGACATAAAAGATAATTATACAGGTATACGTAAAAAAGTACAGCCAGATATCAATGGCCATTTTACAACTTCTAAAAACACTGAGAATATAGATGTACGAATAAATGATAACACATTAATTTTACAATATACTACGCCATATGACACATGGAAAGAAACTGTATTAACGGCAACCCAAGAACAGTTAATCCTTCTAAATGATAATGGTAATACCTATACATATAGAAGATATAAATCTTTAATTATAAGCGAATGACAAAGCGTAATACAGATCCTAGATCTATAAGTGATGCCTTAGGAGAATTTGTTTCAAAAAACAAACTCCAGAAAGGAATTGACAAAGTAGATGTAAGCAATGCTTGGTTTGCATTAAATCCTGCTTTTAAAACGTATACTATTTCTGTAAGATTAGAAAGAGATACGCTATTGGTCAATTTGAGTTCTTCTGTCTTTAGAGAAGAATTAAGTTATGGGAAAGATAAAATTCTTGAGCGTCTCAATGAAGAATTAGGACGTAACGTTGTAAAAAAACTAGTTTTACGATAAAACGCCATAACTAGATGGTAATTGTTTTTAGAGATGCGTAATTTTCAAGACGTATCTCTAAAAAACTTTCTGTTTCTTTCACTTTACATCATAAAACGACTTAATGAAGAACTACGAAGAGATGTTGTAAAAAACTTGTCTTAAGATAAACACCATAACTAGATGGTAGACTATAACTCTATGCGTATAGGCAAAAGATATTTTACACTTACAGTTTTACCTCTTTGTTGTGCTGGAGTAAATGTGGGTAATGTTCTTATGACTCGTTCTGCCTCTTTTCCAATTTCCTGAGTAGGCGTTTCTACAATACTAATATTATCTTTTACATCACCTTTTCGATCTATTTCAAAACCTATAATTATTTTAAAACTACTTTGTTCTAAATTTGCTTCTCTAGCAATATCCATATTAAATTTTTCTAAAATATGTCTAGCTATAGCTTGTCTAGTACAAGCAATTCTTTCTTTTCCATAAAATCTCACACACTCAGGTAGATAAGCAACATGCTCTACAAAACTAGGATCACTGGCATCTAAAACATATTTATCATCCTCATTTACAGAAGTAGGTGATTCAAAAACAGTCTCTTGGCTATAAACTATAGACTGTTCATTTAACAGGAATAATATCAAGAATAAAAAAAAGATATATTTTTAATCATATTAGTATATTTAAAATGTTTGTATTTTTTTGTAGTCGTGCTAATATATAATATTATATGTTTCATCTTTAACAACAACGTATTTCATCTTTGTTTCATTTAGAGACTTCCACAACTATTTAACAAAAAAAATGGTGTTTTCTGAAACAGAAAACACCATTTTATAATATATGTTTTTATACAATTAAAACATCTCTCTTCCTGAGAAATGGAAAGCTCCTTCAATAGCAGCATTCTCATCACTGTCACTACCGTGTACAGCATTTTCTCCCATAGAAGTTGCATATAACGCTCTGATTGTTCCTTCAGCTGCATCAGCAGGATTTGTAGCTCCGATCAATGTACGGAAGTCTGCCACTGCATTTTCTTTTTCAAGAATAGCAGCAACGATAGGGCCGCGAGTCATAAACTCAACTAATTCTCCAAAAAACGGACGCTCATTATGTACTGCATAAAATGCTTCAGCATCAGCTTTTGTCATTTGTGTAAGCTTCATCGCTACAATACGAAATCCACTTGCCGTAATTTTTTCTAAAATTGCTCCGATGTGTCCATTTTCTACGCCATCAGGCTTAATCATTGTAAAAGTTCTATTTGTTGCCATAGTTTTCTAGTGATTCCAAATTATTAAACGGAATCCAATATTTAATATGTATATTTATTTTTATGCTTTCGCGAAAGCGTATAACTTCCTTTTAAATTTTGCGCAAAAATAGTACTTTTCTATATTATGCAAATGTTAAGCTTCATCAAATTCAATTTCATATTTTGATTTTATAAATAATTAGGCATCTTTCTTACGCATCATATTCATAAATTGTATCTTCGCTCCCTATGAATTCTAATGATATAAAGACTACACGTGCTTTGTTGAGCACTCCTAAATCTATCGTGGTAGTACCCCACAAAAACCCTGATGGAGATGCTATGGGAAGTACTTTGGCATTATGCATGTATCTTAATAAAGCTGGACATGAAGCACTAGTTATTGCTCCTAATGAATATCCACATTTTTTAAAATGGCTCCCTGGAAATGATAATGTTTTAATTTTTAGCTCTTCTTCTAAAGAAGCTAAAGAAAAAATAGAACATGCACAGCTTATTTTTACATTAGATTTCAATGATTTTTCTAGAGCAGGTGATCTAGAAGAACTACTTGCCGCTTCTAATGCTGATTTTATTATGATAGATCATCATCAACAACCATCAGATTATGCTGCTGTTACATACAGTGACACAAGTATGAGTAGTACCTGTGAGATGGTATATCATTTTTTAGACGCTTTAGAAGTTGCCGATCATATAGATGCCGAAATGGCTAGTTGTTTATATACCGGAATCATGACAGATACTGGCTCTTTTAGATTTCCATCTACCACTGCTATTACGCACCAAGTAATTGCAAAACTTATTGCTTCTGGAGCAGACAATTCTGGAATTCATCGTAATATATATGACACTAATAGTCATTCTAAATTACAATTATTAGGTGTTGCCCTTAAAAATTTAAGAATAGTTCCTGAATATAAAACAGCATATATTTCTCTATCTCAGAAAGAGTTAGATGATCACAATTTTCAAAAAGGAGATACGGAAGGTTTTGTAAATTATGGACTTTCTTTAAAAGGAATTATTTTTGCAGTCATATTTATAGAAAACAAGGCTGATAATATTATAAAGATGTCATTACGTTCAAAAGGAAGTTTTTCTGTAAATGAATTTGCAAGAGCTCATTATAATGGTGGTGGGCATACAAATGCAGCAGGAGGAAAAAGTGATTTTCCTTTAGAAACAACAATAGCTCAGTTTATTAGTATATTGCCACAATACAAAGACAAACTATAAATTATGAATAAGGGATTTTTAATGATTATATGTATTGCTAGTTTTTTTGCTTGTAAAGGGCCTGAAGCTAGGCAGTATGTTTCTCAAAAATCAGGATCCTTTACTGACGAATCTATACAACGTAATAAAGAACTCATTGCAGAAGAAGAACGTATCATTAAAAATATTATAACAAAAGATACTTCAAATATATACATCGCTTCTGAAAATGGTTTTTGGTATACGTATCTTGTAAAAGATACTCTTACAACATCCAAAAGACCTATTAAAGGAGATCTAGTTACATTTATTTATGATATTAAATCTCTACAAGGGAAGTCTATACTCTCTATTAATGATATAGGGAATCAAATTGTTAAAATAGATCAAAGTAATCAGGACTTAATCTCTGGTATACGAGATGGATTAAAGCTTTTAAAAGAAGGAGAAACTGCTACATTTTTATTTCCTTCACATAAAGCTTACGGATATTACGGCTTGGAAGATAAAATAGGAAGTAACATTCCTATACTATCTACTGTAACCCTACTTAACATTAAAGAAGATAATCACTCAAAATAATTAATACATTTTTTAACCCATGAAAAAAACACACATGTTACTTATTATTGTTCTTTTATCATTACTATCATGTAATGATAAATACCCCGATCTAAAAGATGGCATATATGCAGAATTTATAACTGACAAAGGAACTATAGTTACTGAATTATATCACGAAGATGCTCCTGCTACTGTAGCAAATTTTGTTGCTCTTGTAGAAGGGAATCACCCTATGACAGATACTACCTATGCTGGAAAGCCTTATTATAACGGATTAAAATTTCACAGAATCATCAAAAATTTTATGATTCAAGGCGGCGACCCAAAGGGAACTGGAAGTGGCGGTCCTGGTTTTAAATTTCATGATGAATTCTCAGAAAAGAAACATGATACAATAGGAATTCTTTCTATGGCAAATAGTGGTCCTAATACAAACGGAAGTCAATTCTTTATAACACATATTCCTACGCCACACCTTGATGGAAAACATACAGTATGGGGTAGAACTGTTATTGGTTTTGATGTAATAGATGCTATTGCTGGAGTACCTATGCTAGATGCAAGAGCTGGTAAACCTAAAGAAGATCTATTTATGCAACAAGTAAATATTATCCGTAAAGGAAGTGCTGCTAAAAAATATGATGCAGCTTCAGCATTTACAGAAGAACTAGCTGTTTATGAAAAAAAGAAAACAGAAGAGGCTGTAGCAAAAGCAAAAGTACTTGCTGAAGTAAAAGCTGGGTTTGACAAAAAAAGAGCTGATACTGAAAAACTTGCAAGCGGACTTGAAATACATTGGGATCATAAAGGAGACGGAGAGCAACCAGCTATAGGATCTACTTTTAAAGCTCATTATGCTGGGTTTTTAGAAAATGGAACCTTATTTGATACTAGTCGAGAAGAAATCGCAAAAAGTCAAGGGCAATTTGATCATCGTCGTAAAGATGCTGGAGGATATGCTCCAATGCAAAGAAAGTATAGTCCAGATGAAAAACTTATTCCTGGATTTAAAGAAGGGCTATTAAAAATGAGTGTTGGAGATAAAGCAACTTTATTTATTCCATCTCATTTAGCCTATGGACAATCTGGTATACGTGGAGTAATTCCGCCTAATTCAGATCTTATTTTTGAAATAGAATTAGTAGGTACTGTAGAACAATAATACAGGGCAATCTATAAATTAAAAAAGGCTGAGATTAACATTTCAGCCTTTTTTAATTTATAGATACTATTTATTTTGCAGGAATATCTTTTAGAATTTCCAATACAAAATTCCAATACTTTTTTGTAGAAGATATACTTGCACGTTCATCAGGAGAATGTGCTCCTTTAATTGTAGGTCCAAAAGAAATCATATCCATTTCTGGGTAA